>JAJZQA010000090.1 GCA_021810985.1 Deltaproteobacteria bacterium | reverse complement strand
TTCCCGGCCGGGTGCAGGCGGACCATCCCGCCTTCAGCCGGTCGGTCGAGGACGTTGCCGCCCGCACCGCCGGGCTCCTCGCCGTCAGGGGAACCGGGACGGTGAGCGAATTCCAGCGCGCCCTCGGTGAGATCATGTGGGGGAAGGTGGGGCTGGTGCGGAGCGTAACCGGCCTCCTCGAGGCGCTTACCGAGATCAGGGAGCTACGTAAGGAGTTCTGGAACAACGTAATGGTGGGCGGTACCGGGGTAGAGTTGAACCAGCAACTGGAGACAGCCGGCCGCACGGCGGACTTCCTGGAGTTTGCCGAGCTCATGGTCCTGGACGCCCTCCACCGCAACGAGTCGTGCGGCAGCCACTTCAGGGTCGAGCACCAGATGGCGGACGGCGAGGCGAGACGCGATGACGGAAATTTCGGTTACGTGGCTGCCTGGGAACATAAGGGGGAGGGGAGAGAACCTGAGCTGCACAAGGAGCCTCTGCGTTTCGACAATGTCCACCTGGCGGTGAGGAGCTACAAATGACCGGCAAAGGAAGAACCATGAACCTTGTCCTGCACGTCTGGCGCCAGAAAGGTCCGGATCAGCCGGGACGGCTGGAGATCTATGAAGCCAGGGACGTCAGTCCCCACCAGTCCTTTCTGGAAATGCTCGACGACGTGAACGAGCAGCTGGTGCGGGACGGCAAGGAACCCATCGCCTTCGACCACGACTGCCGCGAAGGGATCTGCGGCATGTGCTCCCAGGTCATCAACGGCGTACCCCACGGCCCGTTGCCCCATACGACCGTCTGCCAGCTGCACATGCGGCACTTCAGGGACGGCGACCACATCTTCGTGGAGCCCTGGCGCTCGAGGGCATTCCCGATCGTCAAGGACCTGGTGGTAGACCGTTCGGCCTTCGATGCGATTATCCGGGCGGGAGGGTATATCTCGGCGCATACGGGTGGAGCCCCGGACGGAAACGTCGTATCGGTACCCAAGGATGACGCCCACCTGGCAATGGACGCCGCCGAGTGCATCGGCTGCGGCGCGTGCGTGGCCGGTTGCCCCAATGGCGCTGCCATGCTGTTCGCAAGCGCCAAGGTATCCCATCTGGCGATCATGCCTCAGGGGAGGCCCGAGGCGGCAAGGCGTGTCCGTGCCATGACACGTGCGATGACAGCCGAGGGGTTCGGCAACTGCGGCAATCACTATGAATGCGAGGCCGTCTGTCCCAAAGGAATCAGTGTCAGGTTCATCGCGAAACTGAACCGGGAGTTCCTGAGGTCATTTCTTAAGTGATTTGAGCCGGCTTCCGGCAGTCAACACTTCCGGCGATCCGGTGCCGACATCCCGGCAAGCCGATCATTGGCGTCGATGTGTCTGCTAATACGAAGCAATGCGCTCTGTTTCAGTGTTTCAACAGCGATTGGCAAACAGATAACGCTCGGTTGGTTTAAGGTGGACAGCATCCAAGTGTAGAGGTGACCCATGTTTATAGTCATAGTTTCCTTCCCTCCGATCAGGACGGGCAAAGAATCCGATTTTCTGCAATGGTTCGAGTCGTCGAACCAGGCGTTTTCCGGTTTTGAGGGCTTTATCCGCAGAAGGCTCTTGGAGCCGTTGAAGGCAGGAACCTATGCGGCCATCGTGGAGTTCGAAACCCAGGCCGCGTTCGAGGCGATGCACGGCAGCCCCCTCCATGATGTGTTCGGGGAAAATGTTGCCCCACTGTTTGACGGGAAACCCTCACCGGCGTTCTACAAGGTGATCGCCGGATAGAGAATTTCGAGAGTTGGAACGGCAATTTTCCGTACTTTGTCCGGTTCCGTGCAGTCACCGCTGCACCAGGAAACAAAACCGGAAAAGGCTGAATCATGGCTGTTTCAAGGAAAACGTGGTAGTCATCGGCGCAGGTTATGACGGGATCACAGCCGTCCTGCGGCTGGCGAAACTGTTGCGCGGTCATGCCGATTACCAGGTGCATCTTGTGGACAGAAACCTGTTTCTTCTCCTCAAGACGCAGCTGCACGAGGCCGCCGTCCTAAAAACCGAAGTCACGATTCCCATCGACCGGCTTATCAGGAATCGGAACATCTCTTTCCATCTTGCTGAGGTCTCCCGAATCGGCCCGGATGAGAGGACGGTTTTCCTTCAATCCGATTCTCTCCCTTTCGAGTATCTTGTGGCCGCACTGGGGAGCCAGACAAATTTCTACGGTATTCCGGGGCTTCAGGAGCATGCTTTCACCCTCGAGACATTGAGCGGCGCCCGGCATATCCATGATCACATCGCCAGGCTCTGTGCCCGGGCTTCGTCCGAACCTGACGAAGCCCGGCGCATAGACCTTCTGCGGTTTGTTATAGGCGGGGGCGGTCTGTCGGGTGTGGAGTTCGCCGCAGAGTTCGCCGATCACTCCGTTCACTGCACCCGGAACAATCACATAAACCTGGAAGAATTCGAAATCATCCTCGTGGAGGCGGGAAGCCGTATCATGCCCAATCTGGCCGAGTCCCTGTCCACACCCGTCGAGAAGAAACTCCGGGAAAAACGGGTAAAGGTTTTGACGCAGACGAGAATCCTCGATCAGACCGCCGATTCGGTTACCCTTTCGCCGGGCGGGGTCGTTAAAACTGAAACCCTGGTCTGGACGGGAGGCATTCGCATCACGGACCTGTTCAGGGAAAGCGGCATGAAGATCGGCAAACTGGGGCGGATTATGGTGGATGAGTATCTTCGCGCCGAAAGCTATCCTTTTATCTACGCCATTGGCGACGACGCTCTGGCCATGAATCACTTTACGGGAAACCCGGTCCCGACCGCGGCCCAGTTCGCCCTGCAACAGGGGAGGCTCGTCGCCGAGAATATTTTCGCCAATGTAACGGGAGGCAAGCGGCGGCCGTATTTCCCCACGGTATGGGGAGAGGTCGTAAGCCTGGGCAGACATCTGGCCGTGGGCTGGCGCTTCCTTTCGCAAAAAAGATCACCTTCGTCGGTTTCCTGGGGAGTCTTCTGAAAGTAACCATCGAAGAGAAGCATATTTTGCTGCTGCGAAAAGAGAGCCGTAACTGGACGGGACGTTGATCCCTATAAAGGCATAAATCACGTGACGAAAGAGAAAAAATAGAAAAATGAGCAACAGGAACACTTGAAGAAGAACATCCCCTGATCCAGAAAGTGGTCGGTTCCATGGCCGTGCTGGCGGACGGAATTCAGGAGGGAGAGGTCCCGGAGACGGAAACGCTCATCGATATCGCGGATTTCATGCGGATATTCGTTGAAAAGTGCCATCACGAAAAGGAAGACAATCACCTCTTTCCGCTTCTTGCGTGGAAGGGAGTGCCGATCGCGGAGTGCCCGATCGGACCGCTGACCCACGAGCACAAGGCAGCGGGAAAGCTGACGGTCGATCTGGACGCCGCGGTCGAGGCGTACCAGAAAGGATCCAGGGAAAAGGGGGAGTTTCTGGTCAAAACCCTGCACGGTTTCGTCGAGCTTTACCCTGGCCATATCTGGAAGGAAAATTACCTTCTCTTTCCCATGACCGACAAGATTCTGGATGAGCTGAAGCAGCGGGAACTGGTGAAGAATTTCGGGGTGGTGGAAAGAAAAATAGGTACGGACGCCCATCAACGGTTCGAACAGCTGGCGGAGAGGCTGGAGGCCCGAGAACGGAATAAGGAGAAAGAAAAATGACAAAGGCGCCATGGGTAAACAAGGATGAATGTATCAGCTGCGGAATGTGCGTTGACAACGTCCCCGGCGTATTTCGCTTCGATGACGACAACAAGGCGGAATGCTACAACCCGAACGGGGCCTCCGAGGAGGAGATTCAGAACGACGCCATTGATGTTTGCCCGGTATCGTGCATCAGCTGGCGGTCCGACGATGAATACTTGAAGTCTTTCAGCTAGGACACCGGCTGACGCTGTAAATGATTTAAGGAGCAATAGATATGGCAACGGAAAGGCTTGTTGTTGTCGGCGGAGATGCGGCTGGAATGAGCGCCGCGTCCCAGGCGAAACGCCGAAATCCCGGACTTGATATCATAGTCTTCGAGAGGGGTTCTCATACATCCTATTCGGCCTGAGGAATCCCTTACTACGTCGGCCGTGTTGTCGACAAGGAAGACACGCTGGTTATCCGCACTCCCGAAAGGTTCCGTGAGCGGGAGGGAATCGACGTACGCATTCGCCACGAAGTGGAAGAAATCGATGCGTCCGGCGGGAAGGTTCGCGTCCGTGACCTGCGGAGCGGTCATTCAGGATGGGAGCAATACGACCAGCTTCTGCTCGCCACCGGTGCCGTGCCGGTCTGCCCCGACGTTCCCGGAGCCGATGCCGTCGAAATCTGCGGGGTAAACACTCTGCAGAGCGGCATCGAGCTGCGCCGGCTCCTGGACGATGGGAATCCGAGGAACGGGGTGGTCGTCGGCGGCGGCTACATCGGCCTGGAGATGGCGGAGGCTTTGGTCAGGCGCGGTATGGCGGTATCGCTGGTTAACAGGTCCCCGGAGGTGATGGATACTCTGGATGAAGACATGGGGCACCTGGTCTCCCAGGCGCTGCGTGATTTCGGCGCTACCCTCTATTTGGGCGAAACCCTCATCGGGTTCGAGATCAAAGGGGGAAAAATTTCAGGTGTAGTGACAGATAAAAGGCGCCTTCCGGCCGACATCGTGATTCTTGGCCTGGGCGTGCGCCCCCACACTGAGCTCGCGGTGGCGGCAGGTATCCCTCTCGGGGAGAAGGGGGCGATCCGCGTGAACGAGCGGATGCAAACCGGAATCGACGGTATCTGGGCGGCGGGAGACTGCGCTGAGTCGTTTAATCTGGTCAGCCACAGGCCCATTTATTTAGCCCTCGGCACAGTTGCCAACCGCCAGGGACGTGTAGCGGGCATCAACCTGGGAGGAGGCTACGCCACGTTTCCCGGGGTTGTGGGAACTGCCATTACGAAGATCTGCGAGGTCGAGGTGGCCCGTACCGGCCTCCAGGAAAAGGAGCTCAGGAAGTTGGGGATTGAGTGGGCAAGTGCCGTGATCAAGAGTCGGACCAAGGCAGGTTACTTCCCCGGAGCCGGCGAGATTACCGTCAAGGTGCTTGCCGAACGTGGGAGCGGCCGCCTGTTGGGAGGCCAGATCGTCGGTATGGAAGGTTCGGCCAAACGGATAGATACCTTGGCTACGGCTCTTTATGCAGGCTTTACCGTGGAGGAGATGATCAATCTCGACCTCGGCTACGCTCCTCCTTTTTCGCCGGTTTGGGACCCTGTCGTGACCGCTGCCCGCAAGGCAGCGAAATTAGTTTGACCCTCCGGTGGTGAGATGTATGTTCCTCGCAGCCAACCTTCGCGGTTCCTGGCGGCACAAAAGCCCGATGGCCACAGATGTGGGCCATGGAAAATGGAGGAATTGACATGAGTGATAATCCGCTTCTGAAGCTTGAATCATACGGGCAGAGCATATGGCTGGATTTCATCCACCGCGGAATGCTCGTCTCGGGTGAACTCCAGAGGCTGATCGCGGATGACGGAATAAGCGGGGTGACATCCAACCCGGCCATCTTCGAGAAGGCCATCGTCGAGACCCACGACTACGATGACGCCATTCATACCCTAGCCCTGAAAGGAAAAAGTCCCGCAGAAATATACGAGGAACTCGTCGTGGAGGACGTCAGGACAACTGCCGACCTCTTCCGGCCGGTATTCGACCATGCTGGCGGGAGGGACGGCTTCGTCAGCCTGGAAGTTTCTCCTCATCTCGCCCACGACACCGCCGGGACTATAATTGAGGCTCGACGGCTCTGGAACAGGGTGAACAGGCCGAACATCCTGATCAAGGTTCCAGGCACATGGGAGGGGCTTCCCGCCATCCGTCAGTTGATCGGTGAAGGGATAAATATCAATGTGACCCTTCTCTTCGGCATTCTCCGCTACCGGGCGGTAGCAGAAGCATACATTGACGGGCTGGAAGAGGTTGCAGCGCAGAAGCGGCCGCTGAATACGGTGGTTTCGGTGGCCAGTTTCTTCCTGAGTCGAATTGACGTGCTGATCGATTCGATGCTGGAAAAGAAATTGGCCGAGGGGAGTCCGGTCACCGACTTCGCCGGTCTACTCCGTGGCGAGGTGGCTATCGCAAGCGCCAAAATTGCACACCAGATGTGGAAAGAAATCTTTGCCGGTCAGCGGTTCCTGCGTCTCGCGGCTGGTGGCGCCAACCCGCAGCGGGTCCTGTGGGCGAGCACAAGCACAAAGAACCCCGCCTACAGCGACCTGAAGTACGTGGAAGCACTGATCGGGCCGGAAACGGTGAACACTGTCCCGCTGGAAACCCTCAACGCGTACCGAAACCACGGCAACCCGGCCCGCCGTCTGGAAGAAAGTGTGGAGGCAGCCCGCCAAAGCCTGAAGCGTCTGGCCGAAGTGGGGATTGACCTGAACGCGATAACGCAGCAGCTGGAAGACGAAGGAGTGGAGAAATTCGTTAAGCCCTTCGACATATTGATGAAAACTCTGGCGGAAAAGTGCAAGTCCGCTCAGGGATGACGATACTTCACATTGGCGCATGTTCATACCGGTTATTGTTCGACGAAGGAACAACAGGCAAAGATCGGACTTGCCCTGTGACGAGAAGCGGCAATCTCCGCCGGCAGGCGGAAATATTCAAAGGAAGCGAAGCAGGAACTGGAATAAAGTGTCAAGGCAAACGTCTTTCTCTTTCCTGATGTTGCTTTGCCGAAGTAACTGGCCGATGTCGTGGTTGTAAAAGAACGATTTTATCCGGTTTTCTACAGTGGCAATTTTTGCTATAATCTGCTGCATAGCGTCGTCTCGCTGTGTGCGTGGATTTGTTGGAGAACAAAGCCATTTTAACCAAGATTACGACGCTATTCTATTCGTAATTACAATATATTATGACTTTTTAGCAACTGCGAAAGTTGAGTTATTATTTCGATAATCGGCTGATAGCGCATCGCTATAACGGTCTTCGCCGCCGGTATCGTCATCAGTCAGTTCCAGGGGTATTCTCTCCTGAAGTCCTGCCCGTCAGCATTTGCTCCCGACATCGATATGCTGCAGCAGCGTCTCCGCGCTGTCTCTGCCCAGGGGATGCCCAATGTGCCGTATTGCAGTCCTTATGATGGCTTTCCGCAGATCGGCACAACCTACCCGATCAGCATGCATGTATATAATCTTTCCTGAACGTATGACCGCACAATCCGTCACTCCCTCTCCTATGTCGAGTATCAAGTTGGCAAAGGGGGATGCCACGTCCAATCCCGAACCTATGGCAGAGGCAAGAGGTTCCGGGACGATGCGGACATTGGTCGCTCCTGATCCGAGAACGGCCTCGCGTACGGCGTCCTGCTCTTTTGGTGTCGCATCGGATGGTACGCACGCAACAACTCGAGGCGGAAGAACGCCGAATCGTCGCACCCTCTTGAGAAGCGGCCTGAGAATGGCGGTGACGGCATTACGGTCAATAACGACGCCCGACCTTAGAGCATTTCTCCCCTCAAAAAGGGACGGCACGGCATGGAGACCCGTTGGGCCGTGCGCGACCCGTATCCATGCCGTGCCAATGTCAATCGCAACATCCGGCATCAGGAAAGATGATTTCATGTAATGATCCATTGTAAATGCAGACCCCCGCCTGCCGCTACAGGTGATAATCCCCGGCGGCCTCGGGCTGATACAGTATTTTTTTCACCCGCATTTTTCGCAAACCCGCGGGTGCATTCCAGGCGATGACGTGACCAATGCTGCAACCAAGCATGGCTGTCCCCACCGGTGCGAGAATCGATACCTTGTTCTGGTTGATATTCGCCTGGCGAGGAAACACAAGGGTAAATTGCTTCTCCTCTCCGGTTTCCATGTCCCGCAGCACCACCACCGAATTCATGGTAACGACATCCGCTGGAATCGCTGTTGCCTCCACTGTTTCAGCCTTCTCCAGTTCCCGGGCCAGTTCCTGCAAATGCTTATTGTCCCTGCAGTTGATGGTGTTGGCGACCTCCAGCAACTCTTCCAACCTGTTCAAATCATTGTCTGTTATATAGATCCTCTTGCTGTTGTAAATCCTCATAGTAAGTACTCCTCGGAATCGATAGAAATGCCAGCTGGCGGGCGAAAGGGAACGTTTTGGTTTATCCCTGCACGCAGAAGCGGGTCTGAAAAGACCCTCATAAGTATCTGTTTCCGGACGCACGAATACCCTGACACTCGGGGAAGAAACTACTCAGAACGTCTGCGGGACAGGTGAGACCGGCAGCATCAGGCCAGGATTGTCGAGGGTGTAACGGCGGTCGGACCCCTGGTGGGAACCGTTGCCTGGAAGTGCAGTCGTACGGAAATGGATTTTCGGGAGAAGTTTGACGAGGCGGCAACAGCGGTATTTAAAAAGGTGGAGCTGTTTGGCAGCGCGACAAGCTTCAGGGTTTTCTTGGTTTCGTACTGGGCCTTGGCAAACGGGCACTTGAAGACCGCGGTACGAGACTTTGTTTCCGGCATTGCGCTGAAAAAGGATACTCCTATCCCCTGCAGGAAGAACAACACGGTCACAATGACCGTTGCTGTCTTCAGGTAAAGCGTTGGAGTCGTATATATACCATATCGTCGCATTGCATCACCATAGACCAGAATGTACGATTTTTCAAGGTATGCGCTGATACCTCCCGGAATCGAGAGGGAGTTGTAACCGTCCGCACGCCAGGCAGGGGATTTGAAAGATCTTGAGTGAACGAGAGACCGTGCCTGGTCGAAGCAGGGTACCTTACGGATTCTCAGATGCAGGTCAACGGAAGTTGTCCTGTT
>JAJZQA010000089.1 GCA_021810985.1 Deltaproteobacteria bacterium | reverse complement strand
ATCCGTATCTGTGCCTGGTTTACGGAGTATTGCAGTACTTTTTACACTGATAATGAAGCTGATCAGCGCCATTTTATTTTGAAGGAAGAACATACTCACAATGTCTGCGCCAATATTATTCGGGTAGCGGCGGAAGAAGGCCTGGAAGATGAACGTCTGCTCCTGGCGGAAACAACCGCACTTCTGCATGATGTGGGAAGGTTCGAGCAGTATCACCAGTTCCGGACTTTTCGGGACAGCGTGTCGGTGGACCATGCCGCACTCGGTGCCGAGATAATACGGGAAATTGATCTGCTGGCCGATTTGTTTCCCCATGAGCGTGATGTGGTCAATCATGCCGTTGAGAGTCACAACGTGTTTCTCATCCCCGAGGATATCGTGGGAGAACAGCTGTTTTATCTCAGGCTCCTGCGGGATGCCGACAAGCTGGATATCTGGCGGGTATTTATCGAAAATTACGAGCTGCCTGTTGAGAAAAGGTCAGAGGTCGTGGAACTCGGTTTTCCCGATCAGCCGGTTTGCTCGCCCGATGTGCTTGAAAATATTGTCCATAATGAACTCGTCCCCCTTTCCTCCGCTCGAACGTTGAGCGATTTCAAACTGCTCCAACTTTCCTGGGTCTACGATCTCAGCTTTACCGAGTCTTTCCGTGTTGTCGCCGAAAAGGATATTGTCAGGCGGATTGCCGCAACGCTGCCGCAAGGGGAAGGGGTTCGGGACGCGCTGGGCGCTATCCTGAGCTATGTGGATGAGAGGATCGCAGCGGATGTCAGATCTTGTCCGGTATTTTTCGGTAATTGAACAGGGAGCTTAATGTCTTGACATGTGGATTGTCAGAGAGTAGTTAAAGGATCTGAGTGACGGTCTGTTACGCAAGAAAACGAAGTGAAGCTCAGCGACATTTTTATGGGGAACTGAACATGAAACCGCTGGATCTCAGACTGAAAAGCAGCTTGCGCATGATTGACAAAGAACTTATCATCGTCTTTCTGCTGGTAGTAATAACCGCGATCATCTTTTTCTTCGTCTCCAATCAGCGGGCCTTCCTGAATTTCTTTTATCTTCCTGTTTTGCTCGGCGCCTATTTTTACGGACGACGTTATGCAACCATGGCCGCGCTTTTTTCCCTGATTCTCATCGGGTCCGTGGCCTGCGTGTATCCTGAGACCTTTGGGTCCGCGGCATACAATGACCTGGACCGCTTGCTTGATATCGGTACTTGGGGGGGCTTTCTCCTTGTAACCGGCTACTTCATGGGCCTCTTGTACGAGAAGAAGGAGGCAGCCAGAAAAGACATTCGCAGGACCTACCATGGGGTTATCGAGATGCTCTCCCTGTTAATCGATTCCGTTGACCAGCATACCCACAGCCATTCCTATCGAGTTTCCGTGCTTGCGGAGAAATTAGCCCTGCAGTTGGGCTGTGGCGAAGACGAGGTGGAGAACATCCGAATAGCGGCCTTGCTGCATGATTTGGGTAAAATAGGTGTCAGTCGTGAAGTTTTGACCAAGGTGGGATCATTAACCGCCGATGATCGGGAACATCTCAAGGCACATACGGTGAAGGCCGCCAGTCTCCTGAGGCCACTTGGTGGCAGAGTGACGGAACTATTGCCCCTGATCCTTGGCCACCATGAAAAATATGACGGCAACGGCTACCACTCCCTGGTGGGCGAAAATATCCCCTTGGGTGCACGCATTATCGCTGTCGCGGATGTCTATGATGCTTTGACCACTGACCGGCCTTACCGAAAGGCCCTGCCCCCCTTCCTCGCGAAAAATGAAATACTCTCCAATTCCGGCACGCACTTTGATCCGCGGGTTGTGACGGCTTTTGAAAATATTTTCTCGACCATGGATCAGGAAAATTTGGACCTCCCGAGGATGTCGCATGCTTGACTCTTCCGGAAGAATCTTTTTCGGTTTTAGCCGGAAAATTGTATTGACAAATTTGTTGATTGCAGTTTATATGGATTCATTCCTCACTTCTTAGTCAATAGATATCCCTATCGATTTCATACCAAAACCCAAAGACCACGACCCTCAACAACCAGACGAAAATATGCTGGTTTAATTCAAATTGCAGGTAATCCATCGTTCAACCGTACAGCCAGGTATGAGTCCGCCGCCCGATGCTTCTTTCGGCTTGCCTCCTTATGTGAGTAACGGATATTCGTCCTGTAGAGAGCCAAAATTACCCCTCCATGAAGAACATGTTCCTTTTCAGAATATACAGAGAATTTCACGTATGCTGCTTCCTTCTCTAGGTGGTTTGCCGGTTGGAAGGTGCTGCACTGGTGTGATACCGCGGTAGAGTCCCGGGAACGCTTTTCGTCGCTGGATGAATCGTGCCGAATGATTCGGATCGACGTTAATTTTATGATAATGTTTGTTTGCTTGCAGGAGAAGAAATGAATTTACAAGAGCTAAAAAGTAAAAAAATCAATGATTTGACAGCTATTGCCAAAGGTCTGAATATCGAGGGGGCTTCGAGTCTGCGCAAGCAGGACCTTATTTTTTCCATCCTGAATGCCCAAACGGAGAAAAACGGCATGATTTTCGGTGAAGGCGTTCTCGAGACCTTGCCGGACGGCTTCGGTTTTCTCCGGGCTCCCGACTACAACTATCTGCCGGGTCCTGACGATATCTACGTCTCCCCGAGCCAGATTCGCCGCTTCAATCTGCAGACCGGCGATACGGTTTCCGGCCAGATACGTCCGCCGAAAGAGGGGGAGCGCTATTTTGCCCTGCTCAAGGTCGAAACGGTGAACTTCGAGCCGCTTGAGGCTGTCCGTGACAAGATCCTCTTTGATAACCTGACCCCCCTCTACCCACAGGAGAGGTTGAAGCTGGAAACGACCCCGGACAATATGTCGACCCGGGTAATGGATCTGATCGCCCCGATCGGTAAGGGCCAGCGCGGCTTGATCGTGGCGCCGCCCCGGACCGGCAAGACGATGCTGATCCAGAATATCGCCAATTCCATTGCGGTGAATCATCCCGAAGTCTACCTGATCGTGCTCCTGATCGATGAGCGGCCGGAAGAGGTTACCGACATGCAGCGCTCCGTGAACGGCGAGGTGATTTCCTCGACCTTTGACGAACCGGCGTCCCGGCATATTCAGGTTGCCGAAATGGTCATCGAAAAAGCGAAGCGTCTCGTTGAACATAAGCGTGACGTGGTGATTCTGCTTGATTCCATAACCCGCTTGGCCAGGGCCTACAATACCGTCATCCCGCCGTCCGGCAAGGTCCTTTCCGGTGGTGTCGATTCCAATGCCCTGCACAAACCGAAACGATTTTTCGGCGCGGCACGAAATATCGAAGAGGGCGGATCGCTCACCATTATCGCAACCGCCCTTGTCGATACCGGAAGCAAAATGGATGAAGTTATTTTCGAAGAGTTCAAGGGGACCGGCAATATGGAGCTCCACCTGGACCGCAAGCTGGTGGAAAAGAGGGTGTTTCCTGCCATCGATATGAACAAGTCCGGTACCCGGAAGGAAGAATTGCTGATCGACAAGGCCGCACTCAACCGCATCTGGATTCTGCGCAAGGTTCTGCATCCGATGAATGTGGTGGACAGCATGGAGTTTCTCTTGAGTAAGCTTGGTGAAGCAAAGACCAACCAAGGGTTTCTCGACTCCATGAACCGGTGAAAAAACTCTTGATAAAAAAAAACGAAGATGCTAACTTTCTAAACTTCTGATGGAGCTATTGAGGTTACATTCAGTGATAGAAACGCGCATCGAAATGACGATTGAAGTGTTATCGAATTGAGAAGACGCAGCGGTCTGCTTTACGCAAGGAGGAAGTAATGAAAGAGGGCATTCACCCAAAATATTCCGAGGTAACGGTCAAGTGCTTGTGCGGTAATTCGTTTCTGACCCGTTCCACCAAGTCCGAGATTTCCACGGAAATCTGTTCGGCTTGTCACCCGTTCTTTACCGGTAAGCAAAAGCTTATCGATACCGCCGGGCGTGTCGAGAGGTTCAAGAAAAGATACGGCATGTAACAGGGCCTCGGCCTGTGGATGCAAGGAGAGGGGATTTTGTCCATGGCGAAATCCCCTTATCTGTTTCCTCACTTTGCCAACCACAAGTCCGACAGACTCCTAACGGTTATTTTTCTGAAAGGTACTCATGCTGGTTACGCTCGTCCAACACACACCCGATCCGGAACAGGCGGTCGCACTGGCTGCGAGGCTCTGTTATTCTCCGGTAAGCATCGGTGATCTGCGTGAACGCATCTCCGCTGGTGACATCCGGAGCTTTCTGGAAAAAATTCTCTCCCTCGGGCATCACTCGGTTCTGGAACATGCATCCTTCACCTTCGGTATTGAGGGGATTTCCCGGGTTACCACGCACCAGCTCGTGCGTCACCGGATCGCCTCGTTTTCCCAGCAGTCCCAGCGCTATGTCTCCCACAAGGAGATATTTGACGTTGTCCTGCCGCCGAGTATAGCGTCGGATCCGGAACTGTCCGGGAAATTTTCGGCACTGATCGGCGAAATCCATCACTTTTATGGCGAGATGGTCGAAAAGGGCATCCCGGCGGAGGACGCACGCTATATTTTGCCGAATGCCGCCGAGACAAAGATCCTGGTCACGATGAATGCCCGGGAACTGTTCCATTTTTTCCGGTTGCGCTGTTGCGAACGTGCCCAGTGGGAGATTCGGGCCATGGCGGTGGAAATGCTGAAGCTGGTAAAGGCTGTCGCACCGGTAATTTTTGAAAAAGCGGGTCCTTCCTGTCTGGATGGTCCGTGTCCGGAGGCTGCTTTAACCTGCGGCAAGGTCCGGCAGGTCAAAGAATTTTTCGAGAACCTTCGCTGAACGTTGTTTTCCTGGCAAGAAGTGATGGAGAGGTGTGCAAGGCATGGGTAAGATAAATATCGGCGGGCAGGCGGTCATCGAGGGTGTCCTCATGCGGGCTCCACGCTCCATGGCCATAGCCGTGCGACGTCCTGATGGCGAAATAATCGTGAAGCGGGATACGGTTGTTCCGCTTTCAGAAAAGTTTCCCCTGGTAAAGCTTCCCTTAGTTCGGGGGGCCGTAGCACTCTTCACCTCACTTATCATCGGCATGAAAGCGCTCAGTTTTTCCGCGAATGAGGCAATCTCGGAAGGCGAGGAAAAGGAAGAAATGAGTTCTCTGGCAATGGGAGGAACCATTGCCGTTGCTCTGCTGTTCGGTATCCTGCTCTTTTTTATCCTGCCTCTTTTCCTGACGAAACTTCTGATTCCGATCATAGGCGAATCCAATATCGTTTTTAACCTGGTGGACGGTTTGATCCGGATGCTGGTGTTTCTCATCTACGTCTATTCCATCTCCCGGATGAGTGATATTCAGCGGGTCTTCCAGTATCATGGGGCGGAGCATAAATCCATCTTCGCTTTTGAGGCGGGGATCAGCTTGACGGTGGAAAATGTGAAGCAATTCAGCCGGCTTCATCCCCGTTGCGGAACCAGCTTTCTCCTGATCGTCATGCTGGTGAGCATTGTGGTTTTCTCCCTGATTCCCAAGGCCTGGCCTTTTTACCTCAAAGCAGGTTCGCGGATTATCCTGCTTCCCCTCATAGCCGGCTGCTCCTATGAACTCCTGAAATGGAGTGCCAAGTATGAAAAGTCGCGACTTGTTCGCATGCTTATCGCACCGGGCCTGGCCCTGCAGAAGTTGACGACACGCGAACCGGATGATGCTCAGCTGGAAGTGGCAATCCGCTCGTTGGAAGAAGCGCTGGACGAGAACGGTGACTATAAAGACGACAGAATAGTGGTATAAGGGTACGATGTATGCTGCACAAAATTGAAGAACTGGAACGACGCTATAATGAGCTTGAATCGCTTCTTTCGGATCCTGCCATCCTCGGGAACCAGGGAGAATTCAAGAAGCTCAACAAGGAACATTCCGAGCTGTCATCGCTCGTAACTGTCTATCGTGAGTATAAGAGATTACTTGCCGAGATGGACGATAATCGGGGGCTTCTGGCCGAATCAGACCTCGAAATTCGCGAAATGGCCGAAGCGGAGTTGGAGGTGTTGGCCGTCCGCGGGAAAGAACTCGAAGAGGAGATCAAGCTTCTCCTCCTGCCAAAAGACCCGAACGACGACCGGAGTGTCGTGCTTGAGATTCGTGCCGGTACCGGTGGAGACGAGGCCGCACTGTTTGCCGGGGACCTGTTCCGGATGTACAATCGTTTCGCGGAAGCAAACCGCTGGAAGGTCGAGATTATTTCCTCATCAGAGTCGGCGGTCGGCGGGTTCAAGGAAATCATTGCCCTGGTGGAAGGGGCGGGAGTCTATGCCCGTCTTAAGTATGAATCAGGTACGCATCGGGTCCAACGTGTTCCCGATACCGAGACCCAGGGACGGATTCATACCAGTGCCTGCACCGTGGCCGTGCTGCCCGAGGCTGAGGATATCGACATAGATATTAATCCGGCTGATTTGAAGATCGATGTCTATCGTTCTTCCGGCGCCGGTGGTCAGCACGTCAATACCACCGATTCCGCGGTCCGCATCACGCATCTTCCCACCGGGATTGTCGTTGCCTGCCAGGAAGAACGGAGCCAGATCAAAAACCGGGCAAAGGCCATGAAGGTTCTGAAGTCCCGGATGCTGGACATCATGGTGAGTGAACAGAATGCCAAGATGGCGGCTGATCGCAAGCTTCAGGTAGGAAGTGGCGATCGAAGCGAACGGATCCGCACCTATAACTTCCCCCAAGGCCGCATGACCGATCATCGGATCGGGCTAACTCTCTATCGCCTAGACGCCATCATGGCAGGTGATATCGCCGAGATAGTCAATGCTCTTCGGGCCCATTACCAGATGGAGGCTCTCAAGGCGCAGAGCGAAGCAGCGTAGGGGGACATCAGGGGGCTTCTGCCTGCCGGATAATTTATGACCGATACCTGGACGATTCTCAAGGTTCTTACCTGGACACGTGGTTATCTTGCCGAAAAGGGCGTCGAGAATTCCCGACTTGAGGCGGAATGGCTTCTCTGCGAGGCCCTCGGCCTTGACCGGGTTGGCCTGTATGTCAACTTTGACAAGCCTTTGTCCGACGCGGAACTTTCGGCATGCAGGTCTCTCGTGGCCCGGCGAGCACGTCGCGAACCCCTGCAATACATTCTTGGGAGTCAGGATTTTTACGGTCTTGAATTCGAAGTCATTCCCGGGGTGCTGATTCCTCGGCATGATACGGAAACGTTGGTGGAGGAAGCGGTTAAACGCTGCCCTGCCGGTGCAACTATCCTCGATATCGGCGTCGGGAGCGGCTGTATTGCCGTGGCATTGGCCAAGTCCCGCCCGGATGCTCAAATTCATGGGGTTGATTTGTCGCCGAAAGCTCTGGAGCTTGCGCAAAGGAATGCGGATCGCCATGGCGTAACCGTAACCCTTTCGCAAGGATCCCTGTTTGAACCATTCGCAGGCCGGAAGTTTGATCTGATCGTTTCAAATCCTCCCTATATCCCGACAGCGGACCTTGCCGGTCTTCAGCCGGAGGTGCGGGATTACGAACCTCGTGAAGCTCTGGATGGTGGTGCGGACGGGTTGGACTATTATCGACGTATTATCCCTGCTGCTGTCGACTTTCTCGTGCAGGATGGCTGGCTGCTGTTGGAGATAGGTATCGGCGAAGCGCCGGAAGTGTCAGCAATATTTACGAATACCGGAATGTTCCAGGAGCTTTTTTCCGCGTGCGATGCAGGTGGCGTAGAACGGGTGGTCGGGGGCAGAAAAAAGTAATCAGGCGTTCTTTTACCGGAATTCCTTATTCCATTCAATGTGGCCGCGATTTCCTGCGGCCTGACAAAGCAGAGGTACGGCATTGGACAAGTTGATCATCAAGGGGGGAAAAAAACTGACAGGGGACGTATCTGTCAGCGGGTCGAAAAATGCTGCCCTTCCCATTTTCATTTCCACCATCCTGGCTCCCGGGAGCCACGAAATACGCAACGTACCTTTCCTGAGGGATATAAATACCACCATCAAGGTTCTCGAAAATCTTGGCGCCGAGATAGAGGGCAACGGGAATATTGTGCGCATTGATACCTCCCGGCTCAGTGGTTATGAAGCCACCTATGAGTTGGTTAAGACCATGCGGGCTTCCGTCCTCGTCCTCGGGCCGCTTCTGGCCCGCTTCGGCAAGGCACGGGTGTCTTTGCCGGGGGGCTGCGCCATCGGAGCCCGTCCGATCAACCTGCACCTCAAGGGTCTCGAAGCCCTGGGGGCTGACATAACTCTGGAACATGGCTATGTCGAGGCGCGGGCAAGAAGGCTCAAAGGGGCACGGATCAACTTCGATATCTCTACGGTGGGCGGTACGGAGCAGCTTCTCATGGCTGCCGTGACCGCGAAGGGTGAGACAGTCCTGGAAAATGCCGCCCGTGAGCCGGAAATCGTTGACTTGGCGGAGATCCTGACAAAAATGGGTGCGAAGATTGAAGGTGCCGGAACAGACACCATCCGCATTTCCGGTGTCAGCGAGCTCCAGGCGGTCAACCATTCCGTCATGCCGGACCGGATCGAGGCGGGAACTTTTATTGCCGCGGCTGCCATTACCGGTGGAGATATCCGGATTCACAACATGCGTCCTGACCATCTGGATGCCTTTATCTTCAAACTCCAGGATGCCGGGGTGGAAATTACCCACAAGGATAATGTCGTGCGGGTAAAGGGGCCGAGAAAAATCAAGAGCATCAATATTAAAACGCGTCCCTATCCCGGGTTCCCGACTGATATGCAGGCTCAGTTCATGGCTTTGATGACGATTGCCGAAGGTGCCAGCGTTATCAGTGAAAATATCTTTGAAAACAGGT
>JAJZQA010000088.1 GCA_021810985.1 Deltaproteobacteria bacterium | reverse complement strand
GAAGTGCGTGCCTTGATGAATATCGGTGTTCCCCTGACGTTTTCCGTTATTCCGGGTCTTCAGCAATCACGTGAGGTGGCGACAGCCGCCCACAGCAATGGCTATGAGGTGATGCTGCATATCCCGATGGAGCCCCAGGATTACCCTCGGAAGCGTTTGGAACGTAACGGATTATTGCTTTCGTACGGAAATAAGGAGATTGAGACCAGGGTGCGCGGGTTTATGAATGTCATACCCTATGCGGTTGGCGCCAATAATCATATGGGTTCGCGCTTTACCGAGGATCGCGGAAAGATGGGTGTTGTCCTGAATGTCCTGAAGGAAAATAGGATGTTTTTTATTGACAGCATGACCACACCGAAGTCGGCCGGTCTGGCCATGTCCCGGGAGTTGGGGCTGCGATCTGCCGCGAGAAACGCACCGTTCCTCGATAATAGTCAGGACGTCTCCGCCATCAAGGTGCAATTGGCAAGTCTGATGAAAATGGCGGTGAAGAAGGGCAGCGCTGTTGGGATCTGCCATCCGCACCGTGGCACGATCCAGGCATTGGCAGAACAACTGCCAGTCATGAAGAAGCAGGGAATTCGCTTCGTTTACGCTTCGGCATTGGTCAAGTGATTGGCGCCCCGCTTCCTTGACCGAGGTGCTGCATCATTTTAGCAATACGCCGGTAGTTTTCTTCCGCCAGAATTGCTTCCGGTCTGCGTGGATTGGTCGGGTAGATCAGCAGGAACGCGTCACGCAACTTTCCTGGGGACTCCCCCAGTGCTTCGAAAATAAATGAGTATAAGGTGCTTTTCTTTTGCGGCAAAGCCGTGTCCGTATATTCACGGAGCGGCTGGATCTTTTTCTGGACCGGCGACCCGTCGATGGTAAAACGCCGCACCTCCACGCAGGGCCCCGCGCCGTTACTGAAGGGCCTCATCGCGTAGATCGATTCCCTGGCTGTTTCCTGGAACATCAGCAACAGAGGGTCATTTTCAGCCATATTTGGTTGCGCATCATAGAGACAGGAAAGCAGCAGTTCCGAGCCGCAATGATCTTCAAGGTAGCCGCAGGCGCCACCGTCCGATGTCTCGAAATAGAAAGTTTTGTTTCGGGCGCTTTCCGTCGCCAGATTGCTTCCGCAGAGCAGGCAGGAGTCTTTCAGGCGCGAGAGCCGGAATTGGAACTCATCGGCTTTCCTTTTTTCTTCGGAAAGCATCCATTGGGCAAAATGAAACGAGCGCGGTTGTTGCACTGAGCTGTATTCCGCGAGGATTTCCCGGCCGAGCTGGGTGTACTGGCTGTATACATCGGTACCGCGTGCGTGGGTAAGAATCGGATAAATCTTACCTTCCGGATTGGTGTTCAGGCTCTCCACCTTGGGGCTTTTGGAGATGAAACCTTCACAGCAGCGATAACCGCGATTGATGGCAAAGGCTCTCAATAGCGATTTATGGTCTTTGAATGGACCCTGATACTTGATACGGGCGTCGATCAGGCAGGGAATAATACTCAGGCTCTTTTTGTCGAGGCCTTTTTTTTCGAAAAGTGCAAAGATATTACGGCAGTTTTCCAGGCTCGGCGTGTCCTTTACCGGGATGATGACCCGGTCGGCCGCGTAGAGGGCGTTCTGGGTAAAAATATTCAGTTCCGGACGTGTATCGATGATCAGGATACCCGGGATCTCCGATGTTGCCAGGAGCCGGGACAGGACCATCGTGCCCTTGATGGAATCCCGCAAATCCTCTAAGGCCATGGATGAAGGAATATAATCAACACCATACTGGCCGGTATGAAGCAGGCTTGCACCCGGTGTTTCCAGAAGAAGGTCGGTAACATCTCCGCTGGTTTTCTGCCCTTTGATGGCGAACATTTTGTCGACGGTAAAGTGGTTGTCCAGGGAGACGACCGAGACGGGCAGGTCTTCGGAAAGGGCCTTCAGGTAAATAGCGAGATTCGTGGCAAGCGTGGTCTTGCCGACGCCGCCTTTTTCCGATGAGATGGTTATGACATAGGGGTACTTTTTCATAGCCCGAGATGGTACTATAAAGAATCGAGGGCGGTCAACCGATACTTTAATTGTTTTCGCTGCTGCGTGATTTAATCTGTAATAACAGATAGTTGTCCGGATGTCGCTCGTGAGCGTCCCACATGATTTAGCTGCGTTCCACAAATAGACTCAACCAGTGCGGGAGGAGGGTAGGGAGTGTTTACCGAAAAGAGAATTCTCTCCGTCAGTCAGCTTACTTCTCTGCTCCGGGAAGTGATCGAGGAGAATTTCGAGCATGTCTGGGTAGAGGGTGAAGTTTCCAATCTGGCCGTACCTGCCTCGGGACATCTCTATTTTACCTTGAAGGATGCCGGGGCCCAGATCCGCTGTGTGCTGTTCCGTGCCTCCTCGCGGGTTCTGAAGTTCAAGGTCCAGAATGGCATGGCGCTGGTGCTGCGCGGCAGGGTATCCGTCTATGATCAACGTGGTGAATATCAGTTCATCGCTGAATATCTGGAACCGAAGGGTGTCGGCGCGCTCCAGCTGGCTTTTGTGCAATTGAAGGAGAAGCTTGCCCGGGAAGGGTTGTTTGAGGAATCCCGCAAGAAGCCTTTGCCCGGTTTGCCGCGCAGAATCGGTGTGGTCACGTCCACCAGCGGTGCCGCAATTCATGATATCCTGACGGTCTTGCGACGCCGACATGCCGGCGTCGAGGTTTTGATTCGTCCGGTTACCGTTCAGGGAGAAGGCGCCGCGGCGGAGATCTCGGCCGCGATTCGTGATTTCAACCGCTATCGTGAGGTTGACGTGCTCATCGTCGGCCGTGGCGGCGGATCCATGGAAGACCTCTGGGCCTTTAATGAGGAACAGGTTGCCAGGGCGATATTTGCTTCGCGAATACCGGTTATCTCGGCGGTCGGTCACGAAGTGGACTATACGATTGCCGATTTTGTCGCGGATTTGCGTGCCCCGACACCCTCAGCCGCCGCCGAATTGGTTGTTAAAAGCCGTCAGGAACTCGATGCTCAGTTGAGCAACCTTTCCCATCGTCTTTCGCTGGCCATGGAGCATACTCTGGAGGGTTCCCGTGATCGGACGGAAGGATTGCTGGCTGCCCTTAAGGATCCGGCTCTCTGGATCGGCCACCTCATGCAGCGCGTTGACGAATTGTCGGATCGTGCCGATCGCGCTTTGAGGAGCAAGGTTGCTCTGTCCGGTGAGCGATTGGCTGGTTTGTCGCACCGGCTGCACATCCGCAACCCGGCCCTGGAGGTCGAGCGATTCCGGGAGCGCTTGCTGATTTCTTCTGACCGGATGGCTAGCGCCATGCGTCACAAAATTGAGAGTGCCCGGGAAAAAAATGCCGTAAATGCCGCACGACTTTCCGTCCTTTCGCCGCTGGCAACCCTTGAGCGAGGCTACTCTATTACCCGTTCCCATGCAGACGGCCTGATCGTTCGCAGCAGTGACCAACTTGTGCCGGGTGACTCCATTGCCGTGACGTTTCGACACGGATCAGCAAACTGTGTCGTCGAGACCTTGCAGGGTGAATCCTGTGCCCCGAACCCTGAACCCCGAACCCTGAACCCCGAACCCTGAACCCCGAACCCTGAACCCTGAACCAAAAACCTCAATCCTCCACCGTCTTTCTTGACTGGCCGGAAGGATTCCGTATAATGCACAAATCGCTTTCAGGAGGAAATTACCGGTATGGCGGCGGAAAAATTTGAAACTGTCCTGAAAAAACTTGAAGATGCGGTGCGTAAACTGGAAAGCGGTGACCTCACGCTTGAGGAATCGCTGAAGGTTTTCGAAGAGGGGGTCCGTTCCGCCAACTTCTGTGTTAAGAAACTTGACGAAGCTGAACGGAAGGTGGAGATCCTCCTGAAACAGAAAGACGGCGCTTTTGTGAAAAGGGATTTTTCCCTGGAAGAAGAGCACTAAAATCAACTCGAATCGAGACACGACATGGACTTAAAGAACTACTTGAAGAAAATGCAGAAACTGGTTGATGAGTCATTGGAAAAATATCTTCCGCAAAAGGATGAGTTGCCCTCGTCAATTCATTCCGCCATGCGCTATTCGATGTTCGCCGGTGGTAAGAGGGTTCGCCCGATTCTGGTTCTTGCTGCCTGCGAGGCGGTTGGTGGTGATTTGAAGCAGGCAATGGCTGCGGCTTGTGCCATGGAGATGGTTCATACCTATTCGTTGATTCATGATGATCTGCCGGCGATGGATGATGACGATTTTCGCCGCGGAAATCCGACGAATCATAAGGTTTTTGGTGAGGCAACCGCGATACTTGCCGGCGATGCACTCCTCACCGAAGCTTTTATCCTTTTGAGTCATCCCTGTTGTTCCGGGGATCTTGATCCTGGAATTCAGTGCCAGGTTATCCACGAGATGGCGGTCTGCGCAGGTTCCCGGGGGATGATCGGCGGGCAGGTAGTGGACATGGAAAGTGAAGGAAAGCCGGAGATTGACCTGGCTACCGTTCTCTATATTCATACTCACAAGACCGGCGCTTTGATCAAGGCCTCCGTAAGGGTCGGCGCGCTGATCGGTGGTGCCGCGGGGCAGAAACTCGACGCAATTACCCGCTATGCGGAGGCCATTGGCCTGGCTTTCCAGATTGCCGACGACATCCTTGATATCGAAGGCACGACGGAACAGATCGGAAAAGATGCCGGCAGTGACCAGGCGAGAGGAAAGGCGACGTATCCGGCAGTCCTGGGGCTTGCCGAATCAAAGCGACGGGCTGAAGAACTGGTGGATGCGGCCCTTGAGGCCTTGTCCTGCTTTGACGAAAAAGCTGAACCGCTCCGGGAAATTGC
The DNA here is from genome assembly GCA_021810985.1 of Deltaproteobacteria bacterium. Classification (GTDB taxonomy): domain Bacteria; phylum Desulfobacterota; class Desulfuromonadia; order Geobacterales; family Geobacteraceae; genus RPRC01. The sequence goes on along the minus strand of JAJZQA010000088.1, from coordinate 4,022 downwards.
CAACTATATCGTAAAGCGGAAATCCTGATGACTGAGATACTATCTTCCGTCAATTCCCCGGATGACCTGAAAACGCTGTCCCTTGATGACTTGGCGACTCTCGCTGGAGAGCTCCGGGAAACAATGATAAAGGTCTGTGCAGCGAATGGCGGTCATCTGGCGCCCAGTCTTGGTGTCGTTGAGTTGACGATTGCCCTGCACCGGGTATTTTCTACTCCTTCGGACAAGATTCTTTGGGACGTGGGTCACCAGGCCTATGCCCATAAGCTGCTCACTGGACGACGTGATAATTTTCCGACTCTTCGCAAGCTCGGTGGCATGAGTGGTTTCCCAAAACGAACCGAATCTTCCCATGATGCCTTTGATGCGGGACATTCGTCCACGTCCATCTCCGCGGCCCTCGGCTTTGCCGCGGCTCGCGATTTGAAACAGGCGAACAACAAGGTCATTGCGGTGATTGGCGATGGCTCCATGACCGGAGGTCTTGCCTATGAGGGGCTTAACCATGCCGGTCATTTGAACAAGGACTTGATCGTTATTCTAAATGATAACGAAATGTCCATTGCCGAAAATGTCGGGGCGCTCTCGAATTTCATGAGCCGCACCATGACCAACGATTTCGTGCATCGTATCAAAAAAGATGTGCAGGGTTTTCTCGAAGGACTGGATGGCGTGGGTCAGAGTGTTCTTCATGTCGCACGCAAGGCTGAAGAGTCGCTCAAGGGTCTTTTTACGCCCAATATGCTCTTTCAGGCCTTCGGTTTTGAGTACATCGGCCCCATCGATGGCCATAATCTTGAGCGGTTGATTAGTACCCTGGAGAACGTGAAGCGCTTTGATAATGCCGTTCTGATCCACGTGCTGACTAAGAAGGGCAAGGGCTATCTCCCTGCTGAGGAAAATCCATCGCTTTTTCACGGTATCGGACCGTTCGACCGGGAAACCGGCAGAACATGCGGTTCGAAGGGCGGGGCTGCTTCCTATACCGCACTATTCGGTGAGGCACTGCAGCTGATTGCCGGTGAAGATGAGAAAGTCATTGCCATCACCGCGGCTATGCCTGAAGGGACCGGGCTTTCCGGTTTTGCCCGTGAGTTTCCCGAGAGATTCTTTGACGTGGGTATTTCGGAGCAGCATGCCGTGACTTTTGCCGCCGGTCTTGCGGCCGAAGGATTCCGGCCGGTCTTTGCCATCTACTCGACATTCCTCCAGCGAGCCTATGACGAGGTGTTCGATGTCTGTCTGCAAAACCTTCCGGTAACCTTTGCCATTGACCGGGCCGGAGTGGTCGGCAACGACGGTCCGACCCATCACGGACTTTTCGATCTTTCCTTTCTGCGCACCTTTCCCAACATGGTGGTTATGGCGCCAAAGGACGAAAATGAACTGCGGCATATGCTCGCGACAGCGATTCGGCATGACGGCCCCATAAGTGTGCGCTACCCCCGTGGCAGCGGCCTTGGTGTTCCTCTGGACCAGTCGCTCACCCCCCTGGAGATTGGCCGTGCCGAAATTTTGCGCGAAGGGGAGCAGGGTACAATCATTGCGGTGGGAACGATGGTCAACCCATCCCTTCTGGCAGCCGAAAGACTGGCTGCGGAGGGGTTGTCGTTTTCCGTCATCAATGCACGGTACGTGAAACCGCTGGACCGCGAGTGTATTCTTGATCTTGCCCGGCGAACCGGAGTGATCATAACCGTTGAAGAGAATGTCCTTGAGGGAGGTTTCGGCACCGCTATTCTGGAACTCCTCGAAGAGGAGGGGCTTGAAGAAGTGAGGGTGAGGAGACTTGGTTTCCCAGACCACTACATCGAACAGGGGGAACAAGCAGAACTTCGAGCTATGTATTTCCTGAATACTGATGGCATCGTCCTGAAAATAAAGGAATTTATGGGGCGTTGAGTTGATGTCCGCAAGTGGTATCCACGAGTGCGGAACGGAAAGTTGAAACAGCTCCGTCATGCGCTAGCGAGGGCGTGGCGGAGCTGCTTTTTTTCTGTAAAAAATAATCCAAATACCGGTTGACAGGTGTGGATTCTTACGTTATAAAAGGACAAAAAAGATCCACAAGGTGCAATTATGATGGAATTGACCCGCAAGGGTGAATACGCGATCAGAGGTATACTCTATTTAGCCCGGCAACCACAAGGAAAAGTGTCCCTGGTTGGGGATATCGCCGCGGCATCTGATGTTCCAAAAACCTTCCTGGCAAAAATTCTCCAGGACTTTGTCAAAGTGGGACTTGTAGCCTCCTCGCGGGGAACCGGCGGCGGGTTTGTGCTTGCCAGACCAGCTGGCCGCATTACCTTACGCGAGGTAGTGGAAGCCGTTGAAGGGCCAATTATGCCGAATCGTTGCCTGATCGGGGCAGGCACCTGTGACCGTGATAGCTCGTGCCGGGTGCACCCCGTTTGGGAACGGGTGCGAGAGCAAACGGTGGCTATCTTGGACGGAATCACCATCGAAGAACTTGCCCGTGAGTAACCCATTGTTATACTGGTTTCCATGAGTATTTATTCGATTTTCGGGAACCGGTGTTTTTTGTGAAAACGGTACTCTAACAGGACCGCAGGAAAAGGAGGATATTGTATGGATGTGGTGGGGTTGAGCAGTCTGCAATTTGCCATAACCGGTATGTTTCACTTTATTTTTGTGCCACTTACGCTCGGACTTTCCCTTTTGGTCGCTATTATGGAGACGCGTTATGTCACGACCGGAAACGAACTCTATTTGGCAATGACGAAGTTTTGGGGCAAGCTGTTTCTGATCAATTTTGCCTTGGGTGTCGTAACCGGCATTACCATGGAATTCCAATTCGGCATGAACTGGGCGGAGTACTCTCGCTACGTGGGCGATATCTTCGGCGCGCCACTTGCCATTGAAGCGACCTTGGCCTTTTTTCTGGAGTCGGTTTTTATCGGGGTCTGGATTTTCGGCTGGAACAAGGTTTCAAAAAAAGTACATGTCCTGTGCATCTGGATCGTGGCGTTTGCCTCAAATCTTTCGGCCCTCTGGATTCTGCTTGCCAATGGCTGGATGCAGCATCCGGTAGGCTTTGTTCTGCGAAACGGCCGGGCCGAGATGGTGGATTTCGTGGCCATGCTCACCAATTCTTACGGCCTGTTGAAGTTTGCTCATACCGTGGTTTCTGGTTTCGTGGTGGCTGCTTTTTTCGTAATGGGCATCTCGGCTTGGCATCTGCTTAAAAAAAACAAGCCCGAGTTCTTTAAAACCTCTTTTCGCATGGGTGCGGTCTATGGCCTGATTTCCATCTGCCTCGTCATTCTATCGGGAGATTTCAGTGCGGTTGTGGTCGCCGATGCGCAGCCGGTGAAGTTTGCCGCAATGGAGTCACTGTGGGAAACCCAGGCTTGTGCCGGCATGAATCTGTTCACTTTTCCTGATGAGAGAAACGAATGTAACCTGGTCGAAACAGGAACCATCCCGAAACTTCTCAGTTATCTGGCCTATCACGATCCCGATGCCGTCGTGAAGGGGTTGAAAGATTTTCCCAAGGAGGATCGACCCCCGGTTTTACCGGTCTTTCTCAGCTTCCGGACAATGGTCGGGATGGGATTTTATATGACTTTATTGGCCATTCTAGCGGTCTTTGTTTCCTGGCGGGGAACAATCGAGAAAAATACCTTGTTACTGCGGATCTTGCTCTATTCCATCCCGATCCCGTACCTTGCCAATCAGTTCGGCTGGCTTGTCGCCGAGATTGGCAGGCAGCCTTGGATTGTCTACGGAGTGTTACGGACCTCGGATGCCGTTTCGACTTCCATCAGTGTCGCACAGGTAACCGGTTCTTTGATCGGATTTACCCTTCTGTATGGATTTCTTGGCTTTATCGACATCTATCTGCTGGTGAAGTATGCCCGGAAGGGCCCGGAAGGGGATCTTTCCTTCTTGACTCAACCTGCTCAGAAGGAGGCTTGAAATGGAATTTCAGATTATTTGGTTCGTACTGTGGGGAGTCCTCTGGGCGGTCTATTTTATGCTGGATGGTTTTGTGCTAGGAG
>JAJZQA010000087.1 GCA_021810985.1 Deltaproteobacteria bacterium | reverse complement strand
CACACGCTAGGATTACTCCTTGTGCGCATGTGCCGATAGGCTACTGTTGGCAGAACAACAGGTTTCCTCATACCTAAGTAAGGGAAACAATCACTTATGCGACTTCATGTCGCACGACAATGCTCTGATTCAGGGAGCCTTCGGAAATCTGTACCTCCCGGATAATCCGGTTTTTTCCGTCCAGGAGCAGAACGACGAAGTACTCCTTGCAGCGGTCGCGAAACGAGTAGTGAAAGTGCTGGTAGACCTGTTCGGGTGAGGTGAAGCGTTCGCAATGGCTCAAACGGTCGGTGTTGAGGCGGGCGCCGATTTCGAGAGCGGCCTTGATGGCGGTGGCTTTGGCCGGGCCTGCCCCCTTGATGCGGCAGAGCTCCGCGACCGTCGCTCCGGCGAGGGCGCGCAGGCTGCCGAATTCCTGCAGAAGCAACCGCCCGATGTCCACGGCGCTCTGCCTGGTTGCCGGGTCGCCGCTACGGATTACCAGGGCGAGGAGTTCCGCGTCGCTCAAGGCCTGGGCCCCCTGTTTCTGCATCTTTTCCCGCGGCCGTTCGTCTTCCGGCCAGGCTTTGATTCCGCCCGCCATACGCCCTCCCCTTTATGCCACGATCATGCCGTTGTAAATTATAATTAGCTAATATACATTGTTTAGCATTGAACTGCGCGGGAAGGAAGTAAAAAAGTTTTTAGTTTTGAGTTTTTGGTTTTTAGTCGGAAAACATTATGATCGATATCAGGCGTCAGAAGCGGTAAGAAAGTTATTACTCCGGCAATGAAACATCACAACCCTGATATGTTTACTGCTTGCCCCGTACTAGCAGTAAACAGTTTCCGGTCGACTAACACCTGGCACTCAACACGTAACACCTTCAACATCACGCATCTTTCAAGTAGTTAACCAAAAAATAAAAACTAAAAACTTCTTCACACGGCCAGCAGCAGAAACAGCGCCCCGGCAATGATGCGATAAACTCCAAAGGGAATAAAGGTGTGGTTGGCGACAAAGCGGATCAGAATCTTGATGCCGATGATGGAGAAGATGAAGGAGACGATGAAGCCGATCAGGAGGTTGTCCCAATCGCTGCCTTGAAACGCAGCGGCGTTTTTGTAGACATCGTAGCAGGTTGCGGCAAGCATCGTGGGCAGGGCCAGCAGAAAGGAAAATTCGGCAGCGGCGGTGCGGCTCATGCCGCAGAGCAGCCCGCCGATGATGGTCGCTCCGGAGCGGGATACCCCGGGGACCATTGAAAGGCACTGTACCAGGCCGATGGTGAATGCGCCACGGTAGCTGACGTCGCCGGCGTCGTGGACCGACGGTTTATGGTTCCGCAGGTAGTATTCCATGGCAAAGAAGGCGAAACCGCCGACAATCAGCGATATGCTGACCACCGAGGGATCGAAGAGGTTCTTGACCAGTTTGTAAAGCGTCAGGCCGATGATGCCGGTCGGCAGAAAACCGACCGCCAGTTTCAGCAGCAGATCGGAGCGGGCTATGAGCTTGCACCAGTAAAGGCAGGCCACCGCCAGGATCGCACCCAGCTGGATTGCCACCTCGAAGGCCTTATGCGCCTCGGTCTGCGGCAGATTGAGCAGTTCCGAAGCGAGGATCAGGTGTCCGGTGGAGGAAACCGGGAGAAATTCCGTCAACCCTTCAACAATACCTAAGATGCCTGCTTCAAATCCTGTCACACATTCTCCTGTAATTCCAATTCCATATCAAGGCCCTCTCTGCGTTGGCTCGTCTTCGGCTGCTCAACGTACTCTTCAGTACGCCTCGCCGCCTCAATTCTCGCCGCCTTGAGATCATCCTTGATCTGGAATCGGTATAAGATTCCCTCGGCGGGAACGAAGTGCTTGCCGTGCGACAATACTGGAAGCGGTGGGAAAAATGCAAGGGGAAATGGCGCAAAGTGAGTGATCCATAACGCAAATGCAACATTTTTATAGGATGCGCGGTAAAAATATGTTATCTATACTCGGTTTATAATTTGCCTGGCTTTCTGGGTCCGGGTAGTGGAGGAGCCTCCTATGTTTGGACTGATCCCGAAAGAAGAAAAATTTTTTGTGCTGTTCAAGGAGTTGGCGCGCAATATTGTCGAAGGTGCGCAGCTTTTCAAAGAAATGCTCGACGATTTCAGTGATCCGGTGGCCAGTCAGAAGAAGATCAAGCAGATTGAGCACAATGGCGACATCCTGACCCACGATATCGTCAAGAAGCTGAACAAGAGCTTCGTTACCCCCTTGGACCGGGAAGATATCTATGCCCTTTCCGGCGCGTTGGATGACATTCTTGACTTGATCGATGCCTGTTCCCAGCGTTTTGTCATGTATAACGTGGAACAACCCACCGCGACCGCTAAAGAAATGGCCTTTCTGATCCTCAAGTCCTGTCAGTCCCTCGAAGGCGCCATTTCCCTTCTCGGCAGCAATCTAGAGCAGATCAACCGCTACTGTGTGGAAGTCAATTCCCTGGAGAACGAGGCTGACCGTGTGTGCCGCGAGGCCATCAGCCGCCTGTTCGACGAGGAAAAAGATCCGATTCAGCTCATCAAGTGGAAGGAGATCTACGAAACCCTCGAGCGGGCTTGTGACAAGTGCGAAGACGCCGTCAATATTCTGGAAAGCGTGGTCTTGAAAAATGCTTGATACGACTTTGGTTCTGCTGTTGCTCGTGGTCGCGGCCGCCCTGATTTTCGATTTTATCAATGGCTTCCACGACACCGCCAATGCCATTGCCACCTGCATCTCCACCCGGGCGCTTTCCATCAGGTCGGCTATTCTGATGGCCGCTGCCCTCAACTTTGCCGGCGCCATGATTTCCACCAAGGTTGCCGCCACGATCGGCAAGGGTATCGTGGATCCCGCGAGTGTCACCCAGATGGTGGTGCTGGCCGGTATTATCGGCGCAATCGTCTGGGACCTGATAACCTGGTACTACGGGTTGCCCTCTTCCTCCTCCCACGCCATCATCGGCGGATTGATGGGAGCGGTTATCGCCCATGCCGGCCTCGCGGCCCTGCACGCGGCCGGGTTGAAGACGATTATTCTCGCCCTGGTACTTTCCCCGATCGTCGGCATTGCTCTCGGTTTTCTGTTCATGGTGATCATGATGTGGGCCTTCCGGAACAAATCGCCCTACGGCCTGAACAAGGGCTTCCGAAAATTGCAGGTTTTATCCGCCGCGGCCATGGCCTTTTCCCACGGGACCGCTGATGCCCAGAAATCCATGGGTGTCATTACCATGGCCCTGGTGAGCTACGGCCTGATCGAGACCTTTGCCGTTCCCACCTGGGTCAAGGTTGCCTGCGCCCTGGCAATGGCACTCGGTACCGCCATTGGTGGCTGGCGCATCATCAAGACCGTTGGCCATGACTTCGTCAAGCTGCAGCCGGTCCACGGGTTCTGCGTGGAAACCGCCTCCGCGGGCGTCATTCTCGGCGCGGCGGCAATCGGAATGCCTACCAGTACGACGCATGTCATCACGTCTTCCATCCTTGGGGTCGGCCTCTCAAAACGTCTTTCGGCCATTAATTGGCAAATTGCGTACCGCATTGTCTGGGCCTGGGTTCTTACCATCCCTGCCTCAGCCGCCGTTTCGTACGTGACCTATCAAACCCTCAGCCCGCTGCTGGGGAAATAATTCCGCGGAAATTGAATTGGAAACGGGCAGGTCGCAAAGGGCCTGCCCGTTTCGGGTATTTGGAGGCGGTCCTGGTGATCGCCTGTTTTTTTGACGTGGTGCGAGTTTCCCGGCGAGAAATAGTTGATTTTTACTCGAGGTCTTCCCCGGTTTCTTCCATCTCCTCGGTGAGATAGTTGAGGGTTTCATCCTTGCGGCGGAAACGGACGATCAGGTAGTAGAGAACAACGTAGGACAGGAGCGCGGCCACGAAGCCGATGACGGATGAGCCGATCAGGATCGGTGCGCCGTGAGACTCCAGCAGCTCCAAGGCGTAGGACCAGTTCAGATCCTTCAAAATGATCTTCTCCGGCCGATGGCCGAGGATGGCTTCGCCCAGCTGGTAGCTGGCCATGAGAACCGGCACCACCGTGAGGGGGGTGTTGACCCACGAGCCGGTCAGGCAGGTCACCTTGTTGATGCGCAGGACAAAGGCCGCCACGATCGCCATGATGCTGTGCAGGCCGAACAAAGGGGTGAAGCTGATGAAGACCCCGACCGCAAATCCCATGGAAATGTGCCCCGGATGGCTGTCAAGTGTCAGGAGTGACCGGATTCGATTTTTCCACTTCTCTTTATCAATCAAATAAACCCTCCCATAAACTGCGCAAGTCTAAAGCGCCCCCACCGTACTTGTCAACCCATTTCCCCCTGGTATGGTTTACCTGATGGCAGCTGTCCCGTAGGCATGGATTCAGATTGACATCTACCCCTAACAGCCTGCTAATGGCTATACATGAAAAGAGTCTCCTGATAGAATGCACGTCATTGCAAACGATTCGCTCTTTTTGAGCCTCCTGCCTGCGTTTTGTCAGGGGGTACCCGCATCTGCCCGCGGCTTCCATTCACCTTTCCGACAGGAGGTCACCTGTGAAGGCATTCTTGGTTTTTTCCGCACTTCTGTTCCTCTCCCCGGCATGGTGTCTTGCCCAGGATAAAACCGTTTCTCTCAAGGAGGCGATCCAGCTGTCGCTCTCCCGGAATAACCTGCTCAAGGCAAGTGAACAGCGGGAAGTGGCGGCATGGCACGCTGTTTCCGCGAGCCGCGGCCGCTTTTTCCCCCGCATCTTCCTCGATGAAAATTTCTCCGCATCCAATGCTCCGACCCGTGTCTTCATGATGAAGCTGGATCAGGGACGCTTTACCGGCAATGACTTTCAAATCGATCGACTCAATCATCCTGCCGCAACCGCTGATTTCCGGACCGCCTTCAGTCTGGAGCAGCCGATCTTTGATTTCGGCCTCTTGTTGGGAACGGATTTGCTGACAAAGGATGCTGAGGTGCAGAACCTGGCACTGCAACAGCGCCGGGAAGATGTGGCCTTCGCGGTGTACAGCACTTACCTCGAGGGGCAGAAGGCTCGAGCAATGCTGGTCGCGGCGGAACAGGCCGTACGTGATGCTGAAGAACATCGCCGGCTGGCGCGGGTGCGAAATGAGACCGGGGTGGGCCTGAAGTCGGATGAATTGCGTGCCGGTACCTTCCTGGCGGAGATGGAACAACAGCAGATCACTGCCAGAAACAATGTTGTGCTGGCCGGCATGAGGCTCGGGCTGGTAACCGGAGCGCCCGCGGAAGAGAGCCTTGGGATCAGTGAATCTCTGTCCGGCAGACCCCTTGGCGGCGAGCAGGAAAATTTCGTGGCGCTGGCCCTTGCGAACCGCAAGGATCTGCAGGAGTTGGCAAAAGCCGCGGAAAAGGCGGAGGTTGGGGTAAAGCTGGCCGGGAGCGCTTTCCTGCCGACCCTCCATGGCACTGCCGGTTACCAGATGAATGACCGCGATCTCCCCTTTGGCCGGGACAATGATTCCTGGGTGGCCGGGGTGAACCTCCGTTGGGAGCTTTTTGACGGTTTCCGCCGCTGTGACGAGCGCGCCCGGGCCCGCTCCCTGGAAAATTCCGCCCGTGAAACTCTGGCGTACCATCAGCTTGAAGTGGCTTTCCAGGTGCGGGAAAGCCTCCTGCGATTGGACGAAGCGGAGAAGCGGCGGTCTGTTGCCCGGTCGGCACTGGCGGATGCGGAAGAAAGTGCCCGTCTTGTTTCTAAACGTTTTGCCAATTATCTTGCTACCCTGGTTGATGTTTTTGATGCCCAGACAGCCGTGAACAGGGCGCGGGCCGCGGCGGTGGAAACTGACGCCGGCTATGCCCTGGCAACCGCCCGGGTCTGGTACAGTGCGGGGATTTTTCTCCAGGAGGTCATGAAATGAGGAGACTGTCATCGGGTTGTGCACTCATATTTGCCGCCCTGCTTGCAGTTGCGGCCGGCGGATGCTCGGACAGCGCCAGGGAAGAGCAGCCTGCCCAGGTACGTGTCACCGGCTTGAGCGTGGAAAGGGTGATGCTTTCCAGCGTTCCAGAACTGTTCGAGGCGACCGGGACGGTGAAGGCGAAAAATTCCGCCCAGCTTGCCGCCCGCATCAGCGCGACTGTTGCGGAAGTTCAGGTACGGGAAGGTGATCTGGTCCGGCGCGGCGCTCTGCTGGTGACACTCGCGGCACGTGAAAGCACTGCCGGGGCAAGCGGTGCCGCCTATGCCGTTGAGGAGGCCCTGGCGCGGAAAAGGCTGGCTGATGTGACCTATGAGAGATTTGCCCGACTCTACGAGGAGCAGGCGGTCACCCGGCAGGAACTGGACACCCGCCGGGCCGAGCGTGATATGGCCGGCCAGTCTCTGGCCCGGGCCCGGGAGGCGGCGCGGGCGGCCGCCGCAGTGGCCGGGTATACCAGGATTACCGCTCCTCTCGATGGGGTGGTCACCGCCAGAATGGTTGATCCGGGCAGCACCGTTTTTCCGGGTATGCCGTTGCTGACTGTCGAGGAAGGGGGCCAGTACCGCCTCGAGCTGGCAGTGCCGGCATCCCTGCTGGGGAAAGTTGCCCTGGGAACCTCTCTGCCGGTGTCCCTGGATGGCGATAGTCGCACGGTGACCGGCAAGGTGGCGGAGATCGTGCCCACGGTGGATCCGGTCAGCCGGACCTTTACCCTGAAGCTGGACCTTCCGGCCAAGGGGCTGCGTTCCGGGCAGTTCGGCCGAGCCCAATTGCGGATCGGGGAAAAGCAGGGCCTGCTGGTGCCGCAGAAGGCCGTCCTGGAACGGGGCCAGTTGACCTTTGTCTGGGTGGTGGATAACGGAAACATCGCCCGCATGAGACTGGTGAAGCCGGGAACCGTCATTGCCGGCCGAGTCGAGATTCTTGCCGGACTTTCCGCCGGTGAGCGGATCGTGGTGGGGGGCATGGAGCGGGTGGTTGATGGGGCGCGGGTGGAGTGAAAAATAAAAAATTATAGGCATTTTAACAGGGATATGCAGGATAATCAGGATAAAGCAAAGAACTCAAAAGAAGTTTTTTCGTATTCACATTGTAGAACCTGATTTGTTGAGGCAACTTCCAATGGAAAACCGCACTTCTATAATTTTTAAGTGTGTAAGCTGGTCAAGATTGTAATCCTGAATATCCTGCATATCCCTGTTAATAATTTTTGGAGTTTCCATGGACAAGCTCGGCCTGGCCGGCAAAATAGCCCGCGCATTTATCGACTCGAAGCTGACCCCGCTGATCGTCATTTTCTCCCTGCTCCTCGGACTCTACGCGGTATTCGTTACTCCGCGCGAGGAGGAGCCGCAGATCGTGGTGCCGATGGTCGATATCTACCTGCCGCTTCCCGGTTCGACCCCGAAAGAAGTGGAAGAGCGGGTCGTCAAGCCCTTTGAGGCGAAGATGTGGGAGATCAAAGGGGTTGAATACGTTTACTCCATGAGCGGGCCGGGCCTGGGGGTGATCACCGTCCGCTATCTGGTGGGCGAGGATCTGGAGAAATCCCTGGTCAAGCTTTACAACAAGGTGATGAGCAACCGCGGCCTCCTTCCCCCCGGGGCCGGCGAACCGCTGGTGGTGCCCAAGTCCATCGACGATGTGCCGATCCTGACCCTGACCCTCTGGTCCGGCCGATATGATTCCCAGACCCTGCGCCGGGTGGCGCGTGAGCTCTGCGACGAGCTGAAAAAGAGCAGCAATGTGGCGGAGACCGGAATCACGGGGGGGCTCCGGCGGCAGCTGCAGGTGCGGCTCGATCAGGGACGGCTGGCTGCCTACGGGCTTTCCCCGCTCCAGGTGGTCGCCGCCCTGGAGAAGAGCAACGTTTCACTCCGCTCGGGGACTTTCCCGGGGGACAATCGCGACTACCTGGTGGAGGGTGGTGATTTTCTCGCCGCTGCGGCGGATGTGAAGCGGCTGGTGGTCAGCGTCCATAACGGCCATCCGGTCTATCTTGCCGATCTGGCCGAGATTCGGGATGGTCCCGAAGAAGCGGATCAGTATCTGTTTTTCGGTCTTGGCCCGGCGGCGAGCCACAAGGGGCTCAGTGGTGAACCCTGGCGAAATTATCCCGCCGTAACCGTTACCGTGGCCAAGCGGAAAGGGGCCAATGCCACCTGGGTGGCGGAGGATCTGCTGAAACGGGTGGAGTCGCTGAAGGGGACGCTGATTCCCGCGGATCTTCAGGTCACCGTGACCCGCAATTACGGCGAGACGGCCCGTGAGAAGAACAATGAGCTGCTCTTCCATATGTTCCTGGCCGCCCTCTCGGTGACGATTCTCATTGCCCTGTTCATGGGCTGGCGGGCCGGGGCGGTGGCAGCCATTGCCATCCCGGTGACGCTCGCCCTGACGCTGTTCATCTTTTCGCTGTTCGGCTATACCCTGAACCGGATTACCCTGTTCGCCCTGATCTTCTCGATCGGCATTCTGGTGGACGACGCCATCGTGGTGGTCGAGAATATCCACCGCTACTTTACCACGACCAGCTTCAAGCCGTTGGAGGCGGCGATCCGGGCGGTGGACGAGATCGGCAACCCCACGGTACTCGCCACCTTTGCCGTAATCGCCTCGATCATGCCGATGGGCTTTGTCGGCGGACTCATGGGCCCCTACATGCGGCCCATACCGGTGGGAGCGAGCATGGCGATGCTCTTTTCGATGATCATCGCCTTTACCGTCACCCCCTATTTTGCCTACCGGCTGATGAAGGGCGAGTCCCATTTCGGCAGCGATGCACCGCCAGAAGAGTCCCGCCTGACCAAATTTTACCGGGAATTGATGGGCAAGCTCCTCCACGACCGGAAGATCCGGGCCGCTTTCCTGGCCGGGGTGATGGTTCTCCTGCTGATCGCGGTAAGCCTGCTGTTTCTCAAGGTTGTCACGGTCAAGATGCTTCCATTCGATAACAAGAGCGAGCTCCAGATAATCATT
>JAJZQA010000086.1 GCA_021810985.1 Deltaproteobacteria bacterium | reverse complement strand
CCCACCTGATCCACGGCTTTCCGGGCGATAACCGCGAGTCATTCCTGAAAACAGCGGAAATCATCTCTTCGCTACCGGTGGATTCCCTGAAAATTCATCAGTTGCATGCGGTGAGCGGCACCGTGCTTGCCGATTTGTATTCCCGGGGCGAGTTCATTCCTCTGACCCACCAGCAGTATGTCCGGTCGGTCTGCGATTTTCTGGAACTGCTGCCACCCCGGATCACCATCCAGCGCCTTTACGGCTCCGCGCCGCTGAAAATCCGGGTAGCTCCCGAGTGGAACTTCAAAAACAATCAAATGTGGTATTCTATTGTTCATGAACTACAAAGACGCGGTACCTGGCAGGGCTGCCGGCTTACGGGCGCTTGCACCGCGCTGCCGGAGCAACAACGGGCCGTAGGAGCCTGTCGGATTTCCTAAGTCCGACAGACTCCGCAGGCGATTCGTAAACCAGCAGACTTCCCAATGAACTGAATGGCGGGATTCGAAACTATGTACTGTGAACATTTCGGTTTCAATGAAAGTCCCTTTACCATTACGCCCAATCCCCGGTTCATTTTTTTCAGCAAGAACCATCGGGAGGCTTTTGCCCATCTTTTTTATGGGATTACCAACCGGGTCGGTTTCATGGAATTGACCGGAGAGGTGGGGACCGGAAAGACTACGGTGCTTCGTACCGTGCTCTCCCAGATTGACGATGACAGCCACCGTCTCGCCCTGATCCTGAATCCGTGCCTTTCGCGGCTGGAACTGATGCGGAGCATCAACCGTGAATTTGGTGTACCAAGCGAAGGCCTCAGCAGTTCTGAGTTGCTTCAGGAGCTCAACCGGTTTCTCCTTGTCGAAAATGCCGCTGGCCGAACCGTCGTCCTGGTGATCGACGAGGCTCAGAATCTGGAACCCCAAGTGCTCGAGCAGATCCGGCTGATTTCCAACCTGGAGACCGAAACCGCCAAACTGATCCAGATTGTCCTCGCCGGGCAACCGGAGCTGGGAACGCTTCTGGAGAGGAAAGACCTCCGGCAGTTGTCCCAGCGGATTGCCGTGCGCTATCACCTCCGGGCCATGGATTTCGCCGACACCCAGGCCTATATCGGGCATCGCCTCGAGGTTGCCGGTGGACGTTTTGCCGTAAACTTCACCGCTGCGGCACTGAAGAAAGTCTACCGCTTTTCCGGCGGTTATCCCCGCTTGATCAACATAGTTTGCGACCGGTCCCTGCTGATAGCTTTTGGCGAATCGAAGCACGAGGTCTCCGCACTTGACGTTGCCGCGGCAATTGCTGAAATTCGCCGGGTACGGAATGACACGGTGCCTGTGGCGAGGGTCAGGCTGCTGCTTGCCTCCGTTCTCCTCCTCTGTCTCTGTTTCGCGGGCTATCTCTACCAGAAGAACAGGCTAGCCGTAGCGTCATCATCTTCCGGGCAGCGGAAGCCAGCGCCGCTTGCTGAGAGTGTTGCCGCTGACCCGCCCCTGAAATCCGATTATCCGCAGCGAACCGATCCGGCACGAATGACGGAACGGGGCAGTGCCCTCCAGGCCTTTGACGTGATTGCGAGCTTATGGGGAAGTGCACCTTCCGCTTCGGAGCCGGAAATGGCGGGGCTGACAGGTTTTCGTGCCATGGTACGGCAATCTGGCTTGCAGGTTACTTCCGTCCGGACAAACCTCGAGTTTCTCTACGTTCTCGATGTGCCCGTTATTCTGGAGGTTACTATTCCCGGTACAACGGGGCAGCGCTACCTGGTACTTACCGGGCGGGGACAGCGTACGGCCATGGTGCAGCCTCCGATCAAAGGGAAAACTTTGCTCACCGTGAAAGAACTGAATTCCCTTTGGAACGGCAGATGCTACTTTGTCTGGAAGAATTTTCGGGAAATTCCTTTTCTGCCTTCTCCGGATGCACAACGGAGCGAGGTTTTGCAGGTACAGCAACTGCTGGCAAAAGCAGGATTTCCGAAAGCTGGAAAAAGCGGAATATTTGACGGAGCGACCGTTTCGGCCCTGAGGGAATTCCAGAAAGCCCGGAGGATCGCTGTTGACGGCAAGCTGGGGGTACAGACCCTGCTGCTTCTTTATCGCTTTGGCGGGGATTTTTCCGTGCCGCGACTGGAGAAAAGGGGAGGGGGTTACCGGGGATGAGTTCGATACTGAAGGCCCTGAAACGTATTGAACAGCAAAAGATGGTCCGCAAAGGTGCGGATCACGACATTGCCTGGATTGTTCGCGGTGAAGACTTCCGTCCGGAGAAGAAACGGCGATGGCCCATGTTTGTTTCACTCGTGGCGGTTGCGCTCCTGGCGGTACTGTCTACGTTCTGGTTCATGGGCGGCTTCCAGGGTGCGACCCGGGATTCCCTGTCCCGCCCTGATAATGAGGTGCGCTCTTCGCCGGGCATTCCTCCCGTTACTGTGTCAGCGTCACCCCAGCCTTCCCGGGCAGATACTCCGCCGGTTTCCACTCCTGATTCAGTCACGGTACCGTCCGCGGTCGTGAACCACCTTGCGGAGAAAGTCATTCGCCGCCCCACCGGGGTGGTGCCCCTGAAAGGCGGCCTGCAGGGCGGAGAAAGGCCGGCGATTGTCCCGCCCCGCGTTCCGCAACCACAAGCTGCGCTGCCGCCGCGTCCGGAACCGGCCCCTGTTCCTCAACCCCCCAAATCCTCACTTCCTGCTCTGAACGTGACCGGAATTGCCTGGGAGAAGGATAGCCCCGTTCACCTGGCAATTGTTAACGGGACGTCTGTCGTCGAGGGTTCGCTGGTGAATGGTGCCACGGTAGAGAAAATCTTGCCCGATCGGGTCCGTTTTACTTTTGAAAACCGCTCATTCGATGTTCCCCTCAACTAATTCTACGATGCAATCATGACCTGTCCTCCATTGCGAAGACAGGTCACTCCATGTCTGTCGAGTCACCCCAATCCCCCCTACTTGCCGGAGAACGGGTAGTTCCAGTAGCATATTCCATTTTTTGTGAGGGAGGCATTTGAGAACTTGTCGTTGAACGGACGAAGAGATACTGGAAAGGGTTCCGTGGAAAATGTCTCAAGAATTCCAATCATGTGCCGATAGGATACAGGTACTTCACTATCAGGCCGAGAAAGGGATTGCACATGGCACTCATAGCGTGGAATGACAAGTTAAGCGTACAGGTTCGACAGTTCGACGATGAACATAAAAAGCTTATCGTGATGGTAAATCAGCTGCACGACGCCATGAAAGAAGGAAAAGGGAAGCAGGTGATCGGCGACGTTCTGAACGGGCTTATCAACTACACGAAAAATCATTTCGCGGCTGAAGATAAGTTGATGAAGGCCCATGCATACCCCGACTACGAAAAACACAAAAAGGAACACAATCAGCTTACCCTGACGGTGCTTGATCTGCAGAAGGGCTACGCAGCCGGAAGTGCCCCCTTGAGTCAGTCGGTGATGAGCTTTCTGAAGGATTGGCTGACCAATCATATACAGGGTGTGGATAAGGGTTATGGGCCCTATCTGAACGGCAAGGGTGTCAAGTGATATTCTCGCCCATCCTCCCCTTGTCAGGGCAGAGGTTCTTTTCTCCCCTTGGTACGGAGAGGATGGATGGGTGTTTTGCAGGTAACTGAGTCTAGCTTTGTTGCCCTTCGCACCAGCGGCGCCACATGGTCCGGTACGCTTCCTCCAGGTTGCGGGTAAAACGTGAGGAATCGCACAGCGGAGAGGACCTCATCCTCTCCCGCAGCCCCGCGCGGATGTTTTCCAGGTGAGAAAGATCGTGAGCCAGGCTGACAGCTTGTGCGAGGTAGGCTGACTGGTCCGCGACGATGAATTCCGGTAAGCCGGCCGCGGTCAGGTGGCTCAGAGAATGGCGGGAGGCAAATCTGTCGCCGCCGAGGGTAAGGGCCGGTACGCCCATCCAGAGTCCTTCCAGTGTGGTGAGACCCCCGGAGTAGGGAAACGGGTCCAGAGCCAGGTCGATCTCGCCGTAGCGTGCCAGCAGTTCCGGGTGGGGAACCATGCCGGAAAAGTCGACCCGTTCGACGACTCCGCCGTCGGCGAAAATTTGCCGAAAGCGGGCCCTGACCGACGGATCGCCCAGGGCCTTGGTTGCCAGTACCAGGCGGGCGTCCGGGATTTCCTGGAGAAGGCGGATCCAGAGGTCCATCACCGGCCGGTTGACCTTGGCCAGATTATTGAAGCAGCCGAAGGTAATGAAACCGTTTTTCCTGGCCGGGAGCGGGCCCACCGGCGGGGCATACTCCGGCGGCGCGTAGCAGACATAACAGTCGGGCAGCCGCAAAACCGCTTCCCGGTACCAATGGTCGGTCCCCTCCGGAGTCTCCCGGGGATCGGAGATCAGGTAATCCATGGCCGTAAGGCCGGTGGTTCCGACGTACCCTGCCCAGGTTGCCTGGACCGGCGCGGGTTTCCTGCCGAAGACCTGCAGGCGGTTGCGGGCGGTGTGGCCGGAAAGATCGATCAGGATATCAATGGTGTCTTTCCTGATCTGCTCGGTCACTGTGGTGTCGCTCCAGCCGAAAATCTCCTGCCAGTGGTCGCTGTTTTGCCGCAGGCGCTCACTCAAATCGTCACCAAAGCTTTGGTTGGCATAGCAGAATATTTCAAAGTGTTCCCGGTCATGGCAAGCCAGGACACCGTCAAGAAAGTAGCCGACCGGATGCCTGCGGAGATCACCGGAAACATAGCCGATCCTGAGTTTGCGCTCGGGATTGCGTGGCGTTTCGGGGGGCGGCAACGGAGCGATTCCGGCAAGCTGCCGGCTTTCCCAGGCACAGGACTCCTTCAGCAATTCCTCCTGACTGAGGGCGCTGTCATACTGTAGATTCATGAGCAGATTGCTGTGGGCAACCATATGGTCCGGTTTCAGTTCCAGCGTTTTGCGGAAGCAGGCAACGGCCTCCGCCATGCGGCACTGATCCTGGAAAGCGGTCCCCAGGTTGTAATGGGCTTCCGGCAGCTCCGGACGTAGGAGGAGAGCCCTCCGGTAGGTGTTGATGGCTTCTTCGAGTCGGCCGGCTTCTTTCAGTCCGTTTCCCAGGTTCACCATGGCTTCGACATTTTCCGGGTCCCTTTGGAGGGCTGTGCGAAAGACCTCTAGTGCCTCCTCTCTTTTCCCCAGGTCTCGGAGAGTGTTGCCGAGATTGCTGTACATGGCGGGAGAATCGGGACTCAGTTCGAGCGCCCGTTGGAAACAGGCCACTGCTTCAGTGAGCCTGCCCAGGTCCCGGAGGGCGTTTCCAAGATTGAAATGGGCCAGTGCGTTGTCAGGGGCGAGTTCGAGGGCTTGCCGGTAGCAGGCTTCTGCTTCCGCCGCTTTTCCCTGATCCCGGAGGACAGCGCCGTAATTGACCAGCACCTCGGCGCTTTTCGGGATCTCAGCCAGCGCCTGCCGATAGCAGGCGGCCGATTTTTCGAACCTGCCGAGATCGCGGAATACCGCGCCGAGATTGAGACGTGCCTCCGTATAGCCGGGAGCAAGCTCCAGGGCTCGCTGGTAGCAGGCTGCCGCCGGGTCCGGGCAGCCCATTTCCAGCAGGACATTACCGAGATTGAAGTGCACGAGTGCCAGATCGGGTTTCAGGGCGAGGGCTTTCCGGTAGCTGTTCTCGGCTTCTTTCAACCGGCCCAGCTCTTTCAAGGCGATACCGCGGTTGATGTGGGCCTCCGCCAGGCGCGGGTTGCCGGTGACGGCCCGCTCAAAGCTTTCGGCTGCTTCCTTGAACCTTTCCTGGCTCAGCAAGAGATTTCCAAGGTTGTAATGCGCCATGGTGAAGCGGGGATTGCCGTCAACCGCCTTGCGGAAACTTTTTTCCGCTTCATCCAGGCGTCCCAGTTCCCGGAGCACATTGCCGAGGTTGGAGTGGGCATCGCTGAAATCGGGTTTTCTGGCCAAGGCCTGACGGATGAGAGTGTGGGCTGTTTCATACTGCTGCTGCTGATAGGCGCTGACACCGAGGAGATGGAGCGCTTCCGGATTGTCCGGATCAAGTTGGAGAATCTGCCGATAGATGTTCTCGGCCGTTGACAGGTCTCCCGCCTGGTGGTGACGAAGGGCAAAATCCAGGGCGGCGGAAATGCTCATCGGCTGTCCGGCGCCGGGATTCCCCGGGGTGGCAGCCCGCTGAACGGTTTGTCTGCCCTTGGTCTTTTTTTTCATGAAAGTTACTCCGGTTGGTGCCGTAATAGGACGTGTAACGTAAGTGAAGGGATTTGTCCCGTGCTGCTTCCGCGTCTGGAAACACCTCGGTACATTTGCAAATCTAAATTTCTACTGTATCTGTGTGAATTTTGCAAGAGCCAAGAATTGGCTGCTGTTCCACTACTACTCCGGAAATTACCGGAATTTGTCAACTCTTCGAATCAGCGGACGGGTTGTCACAGGATACTTCCATGCCTCTAAAAAAGAGCACCCGATATATCTTTCTCTATGGGTTCATTGCCGCGGTAGCAATTTCTTTGACCACGCTGTTTTCCCTGGCGGAGATTCGAAATGATGCCCTGCGTCAGGCGACACTGCTGCAGGAAAGTCACATCCGGACTTTCCGGGCGTTCCTCGAGGAAAAAGGCGCCCCTGTCGCGGTGAGCGACGGTAAATTGGTTGCCGGCACCTACGTGTTGAACGGTAATTTCGAACTTCCGGACCGGGTCAAGGAGATTTTCGGGGGAACGGCAACCATTTTCATGGGAAATATCAGGGTTTCCACCAATGTTCTCAAAGCGGATGGCAGCCGGGCAATCAACACCCGGCTGGACGGCCCCGCCTATGATACGGTCATTGTACGGGGCAAACCCTACCGCGGTGAAACAGAGATCTTTGGTGTTCCCTATTTTGCTGCCTACGATCCGCTCCGCGACAGTGATGGCAAAGTCGTCGGAGCGCTCTTTGTGGGCGTGAAGCAGAGTGATTTCCTTGCCACCTATCATAAGTTCAGAACCGATGTCATCGCCATCCATCTCATCCTGATCGGGACTTTCGCTCTGCTTACCTACCTGATACTCCAGAAACGGAAGAAAACGGAAAAGGTGCTGCGTCAGAGTGAGGAGCAGCTGAAACTTGTCCTGGCGGGGAGTAATGACGCTCTCTGGGATTTGAAGGTGAAGGGCAGGGAACTGACCTTTAACCATCGCTGGGCGGAAATCCTTGGCTATCAACCCGAGGAAATCAGGAAGGACCTCGATTTCTGGCAAGAACTCGTCCATCCTGATGATTTGCGGACTCTCCTGGAAAAGTACCAGGAAAACGTCAAAAATAATAAATCTCGTTTCAGGGCTGATTGCCGGCTGATGAGCAGTTCAGGAGAGTGGCGCTGGATTTTCCTCAGAGGGAGGTCCGTTGATTGGGATTCGCAGGGCAGTCCGGCCCGGATCACCGGGACGGCGACCGATATTACCGAGCGAATGCGCGCCGAAATGGAGCTGCGGCAGTCGCACCGGTTGTTGCACGCGGTCTTTTCCAGTCTCAACGAGGCTTTGTTTCTGCTGGAAGAGGATTCGAGGGTTATAATCGATTGCAATGTTTCCGCGGAAATCATGTTCGGCTATACCCGGGAAGAGCTTCTGGGAGCCGGTCCGGATATCCTGCATGTGAATAGTGAGACGGCGGAAAAATTTTTACTGGAAGAGACATCCGCCTACTGGGAGAAAGGTTTTTATGCCACAGAATACCAGATGAAGAGAAAAAGCGATGAAATTTTCGCTTCTGATCATTTCTGCAATCGGATTCCTGGAGAAGGAAACGAGCCTTCCCTGATACTCTATGTCGTGCGGGACATCACCGAGCGGAAACAGGCGGAGACGCAGCGTGCCCAGTTGGAAGAACAGCTGCAACAATCCCAGAAAATGGAGGCAGTTGGTCAGTTGGCCGGCGGAATTGCCCATGATTTCAATAATATCCTGACGGCAATCATCGGTTATGGGCACCTGGTCCTGCTGAATATGCAGGATTCTGATAAGTCCCGTCATCATATGGAACAGATTCTGGCTTCTTCGGAGCGTGCCGCGGGGCTGACTCAGGGACTCCTCGCCTTCAGCAGGAAGCAGGAAAGCAACCCGCAGCCCGTCGATTTGAACGGCATTGTCAGGAACATGCGCAAGTTTCTCGAGCGGCTCATCGGCGAAGATATTGAAATGCGACTCGATTTGGAACAGGAAGGATTGACGGTTCTGGCCGATACCGGGCAGGTGGAGCAGGTCCTCATGAACCTGGTGACCAATGCCCGCGATGCAATGCCAGATGGGGGTATTTTGCGGATCAAAACCGGTCTTCTGGTCACGGAAATGAGTCTGCCGCAGCCGGTTCATTCCTCACAACCACTGCGCTATGGCTATATATCCGTCAGTGATTCCGGTGCGGGCATGGATGAAAAAACCCGGGAAAAAATTTATGAACCTTTCTATACCACCAAGGAGGTGGGAAAGGGGACCGGGTTGGGACTCTCCATCGCCTACGGCATCATTAAGCAGCACAATGGCTATATCAGTGTTGAGAGCCGGGAGCTGGAAGGAACGACCTTCAAGGTTCATCTGCCCCTTATTGAGCAGGAATCGCAGACCGCGAAAATTGTCAAGCCCTTTACCCTGTTGTACGGGCAGGAAACCATTCTGCTGGCGGAAGACGATGCAGAGGTCCGGAATCTTTGCCGGTCGCTCCTCGAGGAGTGCGGATATACCGTGTTTGTGGCGGAGAATGGCGTGGACGCCGTGCAAAAATTCGCGGCACTTTCAAAGAGCATTTCACTGGTGATTCTCGATGTAGTTATGCCGAAAATGAACGGCAGGCAGGCGTTCGAGCAGATGCGGGAGTTGCGGTCGAATGTCAGGGTGCTGTTCATGAGTGGTTATAGTGCGGAGATTGTCAGTGCCAAAGGGATTCTTGACAAAGATCTCGATTTTATGGAAAAGCCCATTATCCCCAAGACTTTTCTGCGGCAGGTT
>JAJZQA010000085.1 GCA_021810985.1 Deltaproteobacteria bacterium | reverse complement strand
GTCCGGCCCTGAAGCTCCGCGGCGCGGTTGGCGCGAAAAGCGCCGACGACGGTACGGCGGCGCTGGCGGACCATCATGCCCTTGAACGGCGGGGTGGCGCGAATCCTGCGCAGGGCATCAACCGCGCTGTATTTCTCCACCTTCAGGCTGATCCTGCCCTTGCGCCGGATCCCGGCCGTATCGATGAGCTGGTAGCGTTTCTTATTGCAGGTGAAATAGGTATCCACGGAATCGCGGGTCGTTCCTGGAACCGGGTTGGCCACCACCCGCTCGAAGCCGAGCAGACGGTTCACCAGGGACGACTTCCCGACATTGGGGCGACCCACCACCGCGATCCTGGTTACCCCCTCGTCTTCTTCCGAAACATCTTTCCGGGGAAAAGCGGCCAACACCTCATCCATCAGGTCATCAACACCACGGTTGTGTTCCGCGGAAATGGCGTAGAGGTTATCGACGCCGAGAGCATAAAAATCTCCCAGTTCGGCCTCCTGTTTTTCACTCTCCACCTTGTTCAGCGCGAAAAAGACCGGCTTATCGACCCGGCGCAACATCTCCGCCACTTCACGGTCCGCTGCCGTCAGACCCTGCCGCGCGTCCATGATGAACAGGATGACATCCGCCTCTTCCATGGCCAATCGTGACTGCTCCCGCATCTGCTGGAGCATGCGATCATCGCTTACCGGTTCGAAACCGCCGGTGTCGATCAAAGTAAAAGGAACGTCAAAGCGATTCACCTGGGCATAATTCCGGTCTCGGGTTACACCCGGCATATCGTCGACGATCGCCTTGCGCCGCCCCACCAACCGGTTGAAAAGGGTCGACTTTCCCACATTGGGGCGCCCTACAATTGCTACTATCGGTCTCATTCGTACCCCAGCTCTTTCATCATCCGGCGGTTTTCCCGCCAGTCCTTGCTCACCTTCACAAACAGCTCCAGAAAGACACGTGCGTCGAGCAGCTGCTCAATCTCCTGCCGGGCCTGCCTGCCGATTTTTTTCAGCATTTCACCCTTCTTTCCGATGATGATCCCTTTTTGGGAATCACGTTCCACGGTAATCACGGCGGAAATCGAAACCAGTCCGTCAGCACGCTCCTTGAAGCTGTCGATGGTCACCGCCGTCGAATAGGGAACCTCATCATGGGTCAGACGGAAAACCTTTTCCCGGATCATCTCCGCAACGATAAAACGCTCGGGAAGATCAGTGAGGATATCGTCGGGAAAATACGGCACCCCTTCCGGCAACATCCCGGCAAGAAGCTTTACCAGCAACTCCACGCCATCTCCCGATGCCGCCGATACCGGAATAATTTCCCGGAAGGGATAAAGCTTGGCATGGGCGGCGATGACCTCGAGCAGCTTTTCTTTCGGCAGCAGATCGATCTTGTTCAACGCCAGCACCACCGGCACGTTTATACCCTCGAGGACCCCCAGGAGCAGGTCATCCGGATTTCCCGAATAAGTGCTGGCATCCACCAGGAGCAGCACCACATCCACCCCTTTGACGGAGGAAAGCGCCGCTTCCATCATGAATTGGTTGAGCCGGGAACGCGCATTATGCATCCCCGGCGTATCGATGAAAACGATCTGGGCGCCGGGAAGGTTATGGATCCCCTGGACCCGGTTGCGGGTCGTCTGGGGCTTATCCGAAGTAATCACGACCTTTTCGCCGAGAACCTGGTTCAAAAGTGTCGATTTTCCGACATTGGGCCGTCCGATAATGGCAACGAACCCGGAGCGGAATGGTGTATCAGGCATGGGAATTTTCCTTTTTCTGGTTTCTGTTCGGTGTATCCGAATAAATATTATCCGCCTAATAACGGAGGTCTTGCATAATATTGCCCCTGCGCCTGCCGGTCGAATCTTCCACGATCAGGTCGAAGGGCGTCAGCCGGGTATCTCCCAGCACCCTCGCAATCCGAAGGCCGCGCTCTCGCAGCAGGCGTTGCATGTTTGCGCGCTTCTGCCCCACGACATCAGCAATTCTCGCAGGTGAACAGGTAACGGTATACGGCCCAGCGCCATCCGCAGCGGGCGGAATCAGCTGATCCAGGAGATCAAAGCACAGTTCCGCTTCCACCAACTGGCGGAAGGCCGGGTGGAACGGTCCGGCGAGAATTGTTCCGGCCCGCTCAAGATCCGTGGTTGGCTGCAGCCCCATGCGTACCACCGGAACCCCGGCAAGGAGCGCCCGGTGAAGCAGGATCTTGCACAGGCGCACCGCCTCAGCCAGCGTAAGGGGACTGAATCGCCCCTCGGCATAGCGCCGGGCCAGGACGGTGCCCGCCACCACCAGCGTGGGATAGATGCGCAGAAAATCCGGCCGCAAATTCAGCGCCCGCATGAGAGTTGCAACGGAGATCTCCGCCGTATCGCCGGGAAGTCCCGGCATTAACTGGAGTCCCACCGAGATCCCTTCATCCTTAAGACAGGAAACGGCCCTCTCGACATCCGCGGCACAGTGCCCCCGTTCGGCTTCCGCGAGGACCCTGTCATCAAGGGATTGGACGCCAAGTTCGACGGTACGGACTCCTGAAGCAGAGAGGAAAGCCGCCGCGGAGGCATCAAGCGAATCCGGCCGGGTCGATACCCTGAGGGAAGAAACTTCGCCGCTGGCCAGCAGGGCCTGCAACGGTTCCACGAGGCACACCTGGTCTTCACGGGAAAGACTGGTAAAGCTCCCCCCGTAGAAGGCTACCGCCACCTCGCGACTACCGCTCGTATGCTGATAGGCCGCCACGGTGTCCCGTATTTCCTCTGCCGAGGGCAGGTCTCCGTTTGCTCCGGCAATCTTTTCCTGGTTGCAGAAAACGCAGCGATGCGGGCAGCCATGGTGGGAAATAAAAAACGGAACAATCGGTATTTTTTTTACATCTCGGATTTTTCCATCTCCTCAAAACGGCCGAGGGCCTCTTTCGCAGCGGCCTGTTCGGCAATCTTCTTGCTCTTGCCGACTCCTTTGCCGAGAAAAGTTTCACCGATGCGCACCGTTATGACAAATGATCGGTCGTGGTCGGGACCGGACACCTCTTCCAGCACATAATGGGGACTCTTGCCGTGGCGCGCATGACAGAGCTCCTGAAATCTCGTTTTATAGTCTCTGTCAACCGCATCGATTCCGGTTGTTTCCAGCAACGGCCCAAAGAGCAGATCAACCAGACGCTCCGCGGCAGGAATGCCGCCATCAAGATAGACCGCGGCCACAAGAGCTTCCAATGCGTCTGAAAGTATGGATCTCTTTTTTCGGCCACCGGTCTTTTCCTCTCCGCGGCCGAGCAGGAGATATTTTCCGAGCTGAATTGCTTCCGCGATTTGGGCAAGGGCCGCCTCATCAACCAGCGCTGCCCTGAGACGGGACAGGTCTCCTTCTCCTGTGGACGGAAAGCGCTCCAGCAGCCTTCTACTGACAAGCAGACCCAGCACGGCGTCGCCGAAAAACTCCAGGCGCTGATTATCCCGGGAATCCGTTTCACGTAATTCATTGACAAAAGACCGGTGCGTAAGCGCTTCAAGCAGAACCTCACGATTGGTGAATCGATAATCGAGAGCCTCTTCAAGGCCTTCCAGCAACTCTTCCCTGCTCACTTGCATACCGAAACAACCCTTTCTCTCCCGCTGGCGGACTTTGCGGTGCGACGCTTTTTTCAGGAAAATGGAGTATAAACCATCTATCCCCATTTTATCAACACGATAAGGGGTTGCCCAGGTTTTTGGCTTGATTAATTCACCCCTCTCACCTATAATTCATCATTTCTTTACGAGCTTGTTGGAGTGTCCCCAGTGGCCTATTTTATCACTTTTGAAGGTATCGAAGGTTGCGGCAAGTCCACCCAGGCGGAAATCCTCTCCCGTGCATTGCAGGCGGAAACAGGCTGCCAGGTTGTGGCAACCCGGGAACCGGGCGGATGTCCCATCGCAAACAAGATCAGGGCGATTCTCCTTGACGCGGATAACAACGCGCTGGTGCCCCTGGCCGAACTGCTTCTCTATGCAGCTGCCCGTGCCCAGCATGTGGCCGAAGTGATCAGGCCGGCCCTCGCGGAGGGCAAAATCGTCCTCTGCGACCGCTTCACCGATGCCACCACCGCGTACCAGGGACACGGCCGGTCTCTCGACCTGGCGCTCATTGAAAATCTGGCACAGCTTGCCACCGGGGGACTGACCCCTGACCTGACAATCCTTCTGGACTGCCCGGAAGAAGTCGGTATCAAAAGAGCCATGGCGAGAATCAACGCGGCCAGCGGGGCCCGTGAAGAACGCTTCGAACAGGAATCCCTCCGTTTCCATCAGGCTGTTCGTAAAGGCTACCTGAAACTTGCCGCGGAAAATCCCGCCAGATTTATCGTCATTGACGGGACTCGCGGCATCCAGGAAACCGCCGAAGCGATACACAACGCGGTAGTACCCCGCATTCCCCAAGGATAAGGCATGTCCTTTTCCCGAATAATCGGCTACGAGCGAAATGTCTCGCTTCTCAGACGCGCCCTGGCAACCGGAAAACTGTCCCACGCATACCTGTTCTACGGAATCGACGGCAGCGGCATGAAGGAAGCCGCCCTCGCTCTTGTCGAAGCGGTTTTTTGCAACGGCACGGATGGTTGCGGCGAGTGCCCGTCATGCCGGAAAGTTGCCGGACTGCGCCACCCCGACCTGCACCACGTGCAACCGGACGGCGCTTTTATCAAGATCGACCAGATCAGGGAATTGCAGAAAGAGTTGTCGTACCGCCCCTTTGAAGCGCCGAAAAAGGCCTGCATCATTGAGCAGGCGGATAAAATGAACACTTCCGCGGCGAACGCCTTTCTGAAAACTCTCGAGGAACCTTCCGGCGATGCGATCCTGATCCTCATGACAACCCATGTGGATGCAGTGCTCCCGACGATACTTTCCCGCTGCCAGCAGCTTCGCTTCCCGTCACTGTCCACGGAAACGATTGCTTCGCAACTGAGGGAAAAAGGCGCTGACGAAGATTCGGCACGCATTGCCGCCGCCCTTGCCGGCGGCAGTATCGAACGGGCTCAGGAAATTGTGGAAGGAGACTGGCTCCAAACGCGAAGATCTCTTCTGGAACGGATTACCGCCCTTTCTCCCGAAGAAATCATTCCCTTGTTTGCCGCGGCGGAAGAAGCCGCCAAAGACAAGGACAGTGCCATACATCTCGTAGACCTGCTGAACGTTTTCTGGCGTGATATCCTGCTCACGCAGAGTGGCTCAAGCGAGATTGTCAACACTGACCTTTCCCCCCTGATCCGGAGTGTTGCCGAGCGGAATTCACTGGACCGGGTGATCGAAAAGCTGGAACGGATTGCCCGAACGCGCCAGGCATTGACGAGAAACGCGAATCCGCGTCTGGCGATCGAGGTACTCATCATGAGTTTGGCCGATTGATGACGACCGGAAGAAGCAACTTGAGCAGCATTCACTGCGCGGCAGGATGCGTAAATCCATCGAAGAATAAACAGGGGCTTGCCCCGGAGGCAGTTGTGGCAACAATCGTTAAAGTTCAGTTCCAAAAGGCCGGGAGGTTGTACGACTTTCTTACCGGTGAACTGGTTCTACAGAAAGATGAGATGGTTATTGTTGAAACGGACCGCGGCAAAACCATCGGACAAATAATCAAGGGGCCGGTCACCGTTCCCGATGCGGAGCTTCCGGATGGGATAAAGACCGTTGTGAGAAAGGCCCTGCCAGAAGATATCGAATCGGCGGCCAGGAACCGCACCAAGGAAAAGGACGCCTTTGCCTTCTGTCTCAACAGGATCAAGGAACGGGGCATGGATATGAAACTGGTCAAAGTCGAGTACCTGTTCGACGGTAGCAAGGCCATTTTCTACTTCACCGCCGACGGACGAATCGACTTCCGCGAACTGGTCAAGGACCTGGCCCATGCCTTTCATACTCGGATCGAGATGCGCCAGATCGGGGTCCGAGACGAGGCGGGGATGGTAGGCGGGATCGGGATATGCGGCAGGGAACTCTGCTGCTGTTCGTTCCTGCGGGAATTCGAACCGGTTTCGGTGAAGATGGCAAAGGAACAGAACCTGGCATTGAACCCGACAAAAATCTCGGGACAGTGCGGCAGACTGCTCTGCTGCCTGGCCTATGAATACGAAACCTACTGCTCCTTGAAAAAGGGCATGCCGAAATGCGGGAAAAAGGTCAAGTGCGGCGACGTCGAGGGGGAAATCGTCAAGACCAATATTCTTGACGGAACAGTGACCGTGAAGACGGCTGATGACCACGAAGTGATCCTGCGCGGAGACGAGATCAAGCCGGAGCACACCTCCGACCGGCCGAAAAAGCCGGCAAAGGAACCGGAAGAGTCCAAACCGAAAAAACAGCAGAGGGGGCATCAGCGCCCGGAATCATCCCCGTCCCGTAAAGGACGTGGAGAATCCGGTGGGGGTGCAACACAGAAAAAGGAGAAACCATGAGCAAGAACTACTATGTGACGACCCCCATCTACTATGTAAATGATGTTCCCCATCTTGGCCATGCCTATACCACCCTGGCGGCAGACGTCCTGGCACGGCACAAGCAGCTGAAAGGCTATTCCGTTTTCCTTCTCACCGGCACCGATGAGCATGGCCAGAAGGTGGAAAAAGCGGCAAACGCCGCCGGTGAAACGCCACTTGAACTGGCGGACCGCGTCGTAAAACGCTTCCAGTCACTCTGGGACAAACTGAATATCTCCTACAGCGACTTTATTCGCACCACCCAGGAGCGACACAAAAAAGGCGTCCTGGAATTCTTCTCCCGGGTCATGGCCCAGGGCGATATCTATCTCGGCGAGTATGAGGACTGGTACTGCACCCCGTGCGAAACGTTCTGGACCGAGACCCAGCTCATAGATTTTAAGTGCCCTGATTGCAATCGTCCCACGGAAAAACTCAAAGAAGAATCCTACTTTTTCCGGATGAGCAAATATCAGGAGGCACTCCTGGCCCACATTGAAGCCAACCCTGAATTCATCCAGCCGAAAAGCCGGCGCAATGAAATAATTTCATTCGTAAAAGAAGGGCTTCGGGACATTTCCGTCTCGCGAACATCTTTCACCTGGGGCATCCCCGTGCCGGGCAATCCCCGCCACGTCATCTACGTTTGGTTCGATGCCCTGACAAACTACATCACGGCACTGGGATACCCGAACGAATCGGAAAACATGACCAGCTTCTGGCCGGCCGATGTTCACCTGATCGGGAAAGACATCCTCCGTTTTCACGCCGTCTACTGGTCGACGTTCCTGATGGCAGCGGGACTCCCCCTGCCGCGGAAGGTCTTCGCCCATGGCTGGTGGACCGTGGAAGGCCAGAAAATGAGCAAGAGCCTGCAGAACGTTGTGGAGCCGAACATGCTCATCGATCGCTACGGAGTCGATGCCGTGCGCTATTTCCTGATGCGTGAGGTTCCGTTCGGCCTCGACGGTGACTTCTCCCATTCGGCTATGATCCACCGGATCAACTCGGACCTGGCCAATGACCTGGGGAACCTCCTGAACCGTTCCACGGCCATGGTGAACAAATACTTCGGCGGCATCCTGCCGGCCCCCGAAGAATTGTCCGAACTCGACCAGGCCTATCGGGCAAAAACCGAAGCGCTTCCAGGACAGGTTGATGCCTGCCTGGACGATCTGGCCTTCAGCAAAGCCCTGCAGGCAATCTGGGAGGTCATTTCCGCCGGCAACAAGTACATCGACGAGACCGCACCCTGGTCACTGGCAAAGGATCCCGCCCTGCACGGCCGGCTCGCCACCGTCATGTACTGTATCTTGGAATCACAGCGCATCGTATTCCATCTTCTCTCGCCGTTCATGCCGGAAACCGCGGTTAAAGGCCTCGGCTACCTCGGCTGGCAGGAACCGATCCGTGAATCAGGGCTCGCCTGGGGAGGCCTGCAAGCGGACACGAAAATCATCAAAGCAGAGGCGCTCTTCCCAAGGATCGACGAAAAGGGTGAGGTATAGCTTTCAGCCACCTCTGACGGTTCTTAACTCATTGGGAGCAAACAGGAAAAATGCCTTAAAGAGGCAGTATTTATAAAATTCGCTGAACAGGAGCCGGAAGCTGCCGCCATGTGACCACCAGGCCTGCTTCAGGTTTTTACTGTCGACGGGATACGGATACACGGCAATATCCTTGGGGAGAGTTGATCTGAAAATGAGGACGGCGCGCTTCATATGATAGCGCGAAGTGATCAGCAGAAGAGATCTGCTCTTATGGCGGGCAATCAGATCGCGGGAGTAAAGGGCATTCTCCAGGGTATTCCTGGACGACTTCTCCAGGACAATCTCCGCCCCGCCCCGGGTGCCGGCCCGTTCCGTAAAAAGATCGCTTTTCCGAACCGAAGGATCGACGCCCACCAGGTACAGCCAGCGGGCCCGGTGATCACGGTAGAGACGTATTCCTTCCTCGACGCGCCCCCTGCCGCCGGTCAGCACAACAATGGCGTCGGTTTTCACGTCACGTTGACGCAGGGAAAAAGTCGTATAGGTAAAGTCGATAAACAGCATGACGACAATGCAAAAAAACAGTAGAATAAAGGCAAACAGCCCTTTCAGAAACGACATCAGTGTAAGTCTCCGTACCGGTCGGCACCCTGTGGGTGCCGTGTTATTCCAATTCCATATCAAGGCCCTCTTCGCGTTGGCTCGTCTTCGGCTGCTCAACGTACTCTCATCCTTGATCTGAAATTGGTATCAAAATAAAAATAACTTGCAAATACCGCATCGATCTGATATACAAAAATGCTTCAGTCAACGAAGGAGGACAGTAAAAAATGTCTAGAATATGCGACATCTGTGGAAAAGGCCCCAGCTTCGGTAACAACGTAAGCCATGCAAATAACAAATCATCCAGAACCTGGCATCCGAATCTCCAGAAAGTTAAGGCAGTGAAAAACGGCTCCGTTTCGACCATCAAGGTTTGCACCCGCTGCATCCGCTCCGGGCGGGT
>JAJZQA010000084.1 GCA_021810985.1 Deltaproteobacteria bacterium | reverse complement strand
GGTTCCAGAGGGGCTCTGGACAAAGTGCAAGAGCTGCGGCCAGACTATTTATACGAAAGATGTAGAGAAGAACCTCAACGTCTGCCCGAAATGCGAATATCATTTCCGCATCCCCGCGAAGGAGCGTCTCGACCTCATCCTGGACCCGGAAACCTTTACCGAGTTTGACCGGGACCTGGAGTCAATCGACTTCCTCGAATTCCAGGACACCAAGAGTTATCAGGACAGAATCCAGGCTGCCATGCGGAAGGGAAACGGTAAAGAGGCGGTAGTCTGCGGCGAAGGTCTGCTTGATGGAACGCCCATCCAAATTGCCGTATTCGAATTCAGTTTCATGGGCGGCAGCATGGGCAGCGTGGTCGGAGAAAAAATTACCCGGGTAATCGAGCGGGCCATCGAACGCCGGACACCGGCCGTGGTCTTTTCGTCATCTGGCGGCGCACGCATGCAGGAGAGCATCATCTCACTCATGCAGATGGCGAAGACGTCCGCCGCACTTGGCCGTCTCCGTGAAGCAGGTCTGCCCTATATTTCGGTACTCACCGATCCGACCACCGGCGGAGTAACCGCGAGCTTTGCCATGCTCGGCGATATCATCATGGCGGAGCCCAAAGCCCTGATCGGCTTTGCCGGCCCCCGGGTCATCGAACAGACCATCCGGCAAAAGCTCCCCGAGGGCTTCCAGCGCGCCGAATACCTCCTGGAGCATGGCATGGTGGATCTGATTGTTCCGCGGAAAGAGATGAGACAGCGACTTTCCCAGGTTGTGAACATGCTCTACCGGCCGGCAACGGCAAAAGCAGGAAAGGCCTCCCGAAACTGAAAAGCGGGCAAGACGCCGTCGTCACCATGACCTACCAGGAAACGTTGTCCCACATCTACGGGCTGGGCCGTTTTGGCATGAAACCGGGGCTGGAACGAATCAGAGCCACGTTGCGCGCTCTTTCGGACCCTCAGGACGCCGTGCGGATCATCCATGTGGCCGGAACTAACGGCAAAGGATCGACCGCGGCCTTCCTCGCCTCGATTCTCAGGTCAGGCGGGCACAAAACCGGACTGTTCACTTCTCCGCACCTGATTGCCTTTCCGGAGCGGATTCGTATTAATGGCAGGGAAATATTCGAAGAAGAAGTGGTTTCTCTCGCCGAGCGGGTCATGACCGTTGCCCCGGATGGAGCCACCTTTTTTGAGATCGTCACCGCCATGGCCTACCTCTTTTTTGCCGAACAGGGCGCGAAACTTGCGGTGATGGAAGTCGGCATGGGAGGACGCTTCGATGCGACCAATATCGCCTCAGGCATCCTCTCGATCATTACCCCGATAGACCGTGACCACGCCCAATACCTTGGCGGCACCCTTGGCCTGATTGCCCGGGAAAAAGCCGGCGTCGTCAAAGCAGGGCGTCCGGTTGTCAGCTCTATCCAGGCGGACGAAGCGCGGGAGGTTATCCGGCAACAGTGCCTGGAGATGGCAAGCCCGTTGTACCAGGATGGACACGACTTCAGCGCCACCTGGAAAGATGATGGCGTATTCTATTCCGGTATAGCGTGGCAAATCCAGGACCTGAATCCGGGGATACCGGGCCGTTATCAGTCATTGAACCTCGCAACCGCCATCTGCGCCGCCGAATTGCTGAATCACCAGGGAATCGACCTTTCGCCGGAAAACGTGCGAACGGGCGCGGAACAGACCTTCTGGCCGGGCAGAATGGAGCTCTTTACCGGACCGCCCCGTATGCTTCTTGACGGCGCGCACAATCCGGCCGGGGCAAAGGTCCTGGCTGAGGCCCTGGCCGAGATCCCCCGGAAAGCACTCATTCTGGTGACCGGCATTGTCGGAGACAAGGATGCGGAAGGCATCCTTGCACCGCTCCTCCCCCTTGCCGATTCGGTCATTACGGTATGTCCGTCCGTGCCGCGCGGCCTTGGCTCCCAGGAACTGGCGGAACAGTGCCAGGCGCTCGGATACCGGGCGCTGGCTGCCGGCGGGATTGCCAAAGGCTTGGAACAGGCTCTCAATCAAGCACACCCCGAGGATCTCATTCTCGTCTGCGGCTCACTATTCGTGGTCGGCGAGGCCCGGGCAAGGCTACTTTCACAGACATACGAACCTTTTCGCGGATAACAACCGGATTCCATGAAACAATCTCTCAGACAATTCCTGCTCACCATCTGCTTGCTCCTGACCTGCGCCGTGCCGTCTCCGGCAACGGAAACGGCCCTCCCCGACGCGAGCGGCATTCAAATCAAAGCCGATACAATCGGGTACGATAAAAATAGCGACTCTTACAACGCCAGCGGTAAAGTCCGGATCGACTGGAGCGGCATCATCCTCTTTGCCGATACGGTCAGCCTGCGCCAACAGGAGAATCGGGCCGTTGCCGAAGGCAACGTACTCTTCATTAAAGACAAAAACACTCTAAAGGGCAGTCAGGCGACAATGGACCTGGCAACACAACAGGGCGAGATCCAGGATGCCACCCTCTTCGTGAAAAGCGGCAACTTCCGCCTTACCGGCAAGAAACTGCAAAAAACCGGCGACGATGACTACCGCATCGAAAATGGAACCTTTACCACCTGCGATGGGGAGGTCCCCAGCTGGAAGTTCAAAGCGGCGGAACTGGATGTGTCGAAAAACGACTATGCCGTCGGCAAACACGCCGTATTCTATATCAAAGACGTCCCGGTCCTCTACTTCCCCTATATCATTTATCCGGTCCTGGAAGAACGCCAGTCGGGTCTCATGATTCCCCGCACCGGACTTTCTTCGAAAAAGGGCTTCTACCTTGAAATCCCGTATTATCTCGTCATATCACCAAGTCAGGAGGCGACTCTCTACCTTGACATTCAGAGCGAACGTGGCGTGGGACTCGGAGCCAACTACCAGTACCTGCTGCGTTCCGGCGGACATGGGGAGGCACAGGCCTACCTCATCTATGACACTACCAAACACAAAATGCGCGGCAACTTGCTCCAGAGTCATCAACAATCATTCTCTCCGACCCTGTTCTTCAGTTCGAAAATAGAACTGACCCTGGATCGCGAGTTCTATCAGGATTATGGTGAGGCTACCGGGGAGTACAACAGACAGTATCTCGAAAGTTCCGCGTTCATCACCAAGCACTGGGAAAAGTACTCTTTGACAACCGAGCTGCGCTATACCGAGAATCTGATCGCGGAGAACAACAAAGCGACGCTCCAGGAACTGCCCATTATCACCTTTAGCGGCCTCAAACAGCAGCTGTTCGACACCCCGTTTTATGTATCCATGGACGCTACCTTTACCAATTATTACCGGCAGGAAGGTCTCCAGGGGCAGAGGATCGCCCTTCATCCGATGCTCTCCTTTTACAGCGCGGCCATTCCCGGTATTGAGAGTGCCGCATGGGTAGGATACCTGCAGAGATTCTACAACACCTATGACGGCGATCTTGCGCCGGGAGAAAGCGACAGCGGCATTCCTGACGTGGGAGCCTCATTCTCATCCACCCTTTCACGCGTCTATGACCTGGATTGGGGCAGCCTGCAGAGGGTGCGGCACACCATCATTCCGGAAATCGGCTACTCTTATCTGCCGTTAAAAAACCAGGAGAATCTCCCGTTCTTTGATTTTAGCGACCGGCAGGTCGCCCAGAACATGGTCAGCTACTCGCTCACGAATTACCTGACAGGAAAATATCTTTCTCCGGACAGTCCTGCCAGTTACCGGGATCTTGGCTACCTGAGAATTTCCCAGGGCTACGAATTCAGCGGTACCCGTCGCGATGTCCTGACACTGGTTGATGACCAGCACCCCTTTACCGACATCCGGGTCGAAGCCAAGGTGAATGCGACGGAACGTCTTGCCTTATTGCTGGACAGCCGCTTCAACCCCTATCGGACTCACTTCTCAACTACCAACATCGCTGCCGATGTCTCCGACAGCGAGGGCAACGCGGCGCGGCTCGGCTACCGTTTCTCCAGGGATGAGGTCCGTTATCTGGAGGGGAGATTCACCGTCAGCTATCTTGAACCATTCGTTTTCCGTTACCTGACCCGCTATTCCTTTGACACGAAAGACTTTCTGGAATCCTACTATGCCCTCGAATTCAAACAGCAATGCTGGGGCGTGAACTTTTCCTATCGCGAACGCCCCGGCGACCGGAGATTCCTGATCAGTTTCACCCTTTCCGGAATCGGCTCCCTTGGAAACTTCAAGTCTTTCTAGCAAACAGCCCTCCCGGTATTTGCCTGTTTTCCCTTTACAACAACCGGTAATTTCTATATTCTTCTACATTTTAATCATCTTTAGCCAAAGCTGAATGGTACGGTTTTCTTCGGAGCCGGATCCCTGCCGCCGGGTGCGCAACCACCTTATTTCGCCGCACACCGGCAGGTCAGCCGATGCGAAGCCTTCAACAATAACGCAGGATACAAAATGAAGATCAGTACGATTCGCAATTTTTCCATTATCGCCCACATAGACCACGGAAAATCGACCCTCGCGGACCGGCTCCTCGAATATACCGGAGCACTGACCAACAGGGAAATGCAGAACCAGTTCCTGGACAAAATGGATCTGGAACGGGAACGCGGCATTACCATCAAGGCCCAGACCGTCCGGCTCTCCTACCGTGCTTCGGACGGCGTCACCTATATACTCAACCTGATCGACACTCCGGGCCATGTGGATTTCAGCTATGAGGTTTCACGTTCTCTGGCCGCCTGTGAGGGCGGACTGCTGGTGGTCGACGCCTCCCAGGGGGTCGAAGCGCAAACCCTTGCCAACGTCTACCTGGCAATCGACAATAATCTTGAGGTTTTCCCGGTATTGAACAAAATTGACCTTCCGGCCGCGGAACCGGAACGGATCAAGCTCGAGATCGAAGAAATCATCGGCATCGATGCCCACGATGCCGTTCTGGCAAGTGCAAAGGAAGGGATCGGTACCCGGGAAATCCTGGAAGAGATCGTCCACAAAATACCGCCGCCGCAGGGTGACCCGAATGCGCCGCTCAAGGCCCTGCTCTTCGACTCCTGGTATGACCAGTACCAGGGGGTCATCATCCTGGTACGGATCTTTGACGGCACCTTGAAAAAGGGCGACAAAATCCAGCTCATGGCCAGCAAAAGCAGCCACGAAGCTCTCAAGGTGGGAGTATTCGCCCCCGGCATGGTGGAAGTACCGTCGCTCTCCGCCGGCGAGGTCGGGTTCGTCATTGCCGGCATCAAGGACGTCAAGGACGCCAAGGTCGGCGATACCGTGACCCTCCTGCACAAGCCCTGTGTCGTCCCGCTTTCCGGGTTCAAGGAAGTGAAGCCGATGGTCTTTTCCGGCCTCTACCCCATTGATACCGCCCAGTACGAACAGCTGCGCGACGCGCTGGCAAAACTGCGCCTGAACGATGCCTCCTTCAGCTACGAGCCGGAAAATTCGGTGGCTCTCGGCTTCGGTTTCCGCTGCGGCTTTCTCGGACTCCTGCACATGGAAATCATCCAGGAACGGCTCGAACGCGAATTCGATCTGCAGCTCATAACCACCGCCCCCACCGTCGTCTACCGGGTTCACAAGACGGACGGGTCGATCGTCACCATCGAAAGCGCCAACCAACTGCCCGATCTCCAGTTTATCGACCATATCGAAGAGCCGTTTATCCTCGCCTCGATCCATGTTCCCAATGAATACGTCGGTGGCGTTCTGGCCCTCTGCGAAGACAAGCGCGGTTTCCAGCGCGAGATCAAGTACCTCACCCAGTCACGAGTCATGATCATCTATGAAATGCCGCTCAATGAAATCGTTCTCGACTTCTTTGACCGCCTGAAGTCAATTACCAAAGGCTATGCTTCGCTTGATTACGAATATCTTGACTATCGTCTCAGCGAACTGGCCCGCTTGAATATCATGATCAACGGCGAAGTGGTCGATGCCCTGTCCCTCATCATTCACAAGGACAAGGCCTACTTCCGCGGCCGCGACCTCGTGTCCAAGATGAAGGAACTGATTCCCCGCCAGATGTTCGAGGTTGCCATCCAGGCGGCCATCGGCAACAAGATCATCGCCCGCGAGACGGTCAAGGCGCTCCGTAAGGATGTTCTGTCTAAATGTTACGGCGGCGACATAACCCGTAAAAGAAAGCTGCTGGAGAAGCAGAAAGAAGGCAAGAAAAGGATGAAAAACGTAGGAAACGTCGAACTTCCCCAAGAGGCATTCCTGGCAATTCTCAAGGTCGAAGACTAAATATAGACAGCAAGGAAACCAGACCATGGAAAAAAACAAGTTTCGCAATGACCCTGATCCGGACCAAACGGGAACGCCCGCCGTCAAAAAAAAGCATCTCGTCAGGGAGTACGCCGAATCGATCATTATCGCCGTTATTCTGGCACTCGTTATCCGCACATTCGTAGTACAGGCCTTCAAGATTCCATCCGGTTCCATGGAAGACACCCTCCAGATCGGTGATCACCTGCTGGTAAACAAGTTCATCTATGGCACCGGCATCCCCTTCACCGACAAGCAGATCTTTGCCCTGCGCGATCCCAATCAGGGCGATGTTATCGTGTTTGAATACCCGGAAGACCCGAGCAAGGATTTCATCAAACGAATCGTAGGCGTTCCCGGTGATGTGGTGCAGGGGATCAATAAACATGTCTATGTAAACGGCAAGCTCTACCGGAATCCCCACGAAATTCACAAGGAAAAGGATCTGATCCCTAAAGACCAGAACCCCAGGGATACTTTCGGTCCGGTCAAGGTCCCCGAAGGCAGCTACTTTGTCATGGGTGACAACCGGGACCGCTCGTACGACAGCCGTTTCTGGGGCTTCGTCAAAAAGGAAAAAATCAAAGGCCTCGCCTTTATCAAGTACTGGTCATGGGACGGGGACAACTGGAAGGTACGTTGGGGCAGCATCGGCAGCCTGATCAAGTAGCCGCGGCCAAGACAGTTGATACAGTAAAAGGCCATCCGGAGCACTCTGCCCGGATGGCCTTTTTGCATTTCTACACCAGGAATCTCACCACTTAT
Source organism: Deltaproteobacteria bacterium (assembly GCA_021810985.1). GTDB lineage: Bacteria > Desulfobacterota > Desulfuromonadia > Geobacterales > Geobacteraceae > RPRC01. The sequence continues at coordinate 2,012 of JAJZQA010000084.1, read as the reverse complement.
GCCGCGGGTGAAAAAGCCACCTGCCGGCCTTTCTCCAGCAACAGAACCTCGTCGGCAAGAACCGCCATTTCCTTCCTGCTGTGGGTGACGAGCAGAAAGGGTATCTGCCAGATCCGCTGCAGTTCCAGGAGTTCGCCCTGCAGTGCCTTCCGGTTGCCGTGGTCAAGTGCTGAGAGCGGTTCATCCAGCAGCAGCAGGTCCGGCTCGACCATGAGGGCCCGGGCCAGGGCAACCCGCTGCTTCTCGCCGCCGGAAAGCTGGCATGGATAGCGGTCCTGCAACCGGGTTATCTTTAACATCTCCAGCACATCCAGTACGGTCATCCGGAAACCGCCTCCCGACTTGCAGCGGCTCGGAATGCCGTACATGACGTTATCCTTCACCGTCATGTGGGGAAAGAGCGCATAATCCTGAAACACATAGCCGATATGCCGGTTACGGGCCGGGATGGCAATCTTTTCCGCGGAAGAGTAGAAAACCTCACCGTTCAAGGAAATAGTCCCCTGGTCCGGCAGTTGCAGACCGGAGATGCAATTCAGGATGGTGCTTTTCCCGGCGCCGGATGGTCCGAATATGACCATAATACCTTCGGTGACTGTGAATTTCACCTCGACGCTGATGCCGGGCAGGCTTTTATGGATGTTCACTTTCAGCATGACTGGCACCTCCTTTCTTCCAGACCTGCAGCTTCCTGCGGCTCCACCAGTTTAGCCAGAACACCGTGGCAAAGGACATCAGGGTTATCACCAGCACCAGGTTCCGCGCCACGTCCGTATCACCCGACTCCACGGCAAAGTAGATGGCCAGCGGTATCGTCTGGGTCTTCCCCGGGATATTCCCCGCCACCATCAGCGTGGCGCCGAATTCCCCCAGGGCCCGGGCAAAGGACAACACCAGTCCCGCCAGGATTCCGGGCCAGGCCAGCGGAAGGGTGATGGTCAGGAAGATCCGCAACTCCTTCGCCCCGAGGGTCCGGGCCGCCTGCTCCAGGGTCAGGTCCACTCCGGCAAAGGCCGCCTTGGCACTCTGATACATGAGCGGAAAGGAAACCACCGCGGAGGCAATCACCGCTGCCCACCAGGTAAATACCAGCTGCAGATCAAACGATTCCAGCAGAAAATGCCCGATTGGTCCCCGCTTGCCGAGCAGGATCAACAGGCCGTAACCCAGCACCGTCGGCGGCAGCACCATCGGCAGAATAATCAGCGATTCCACGACATTTTTCCCGAAAAACTCCTTCCGCGCCATGGTCCGGGCGATAGCAAGGCCGACGAAAAAAACGACGACTACCGCTGCAATGGCTACCTTTAAGGAAAGAAGTATCGGTTCAAGCATGCACGTAGCTCCTGGGAAATGGTTCGATAGGATAGTGTTTGCACGGTGGATGCCAGAATAGCGGGACCACGGCATCTTTTCCCGGATCACTCCGTAAAGCTGCCCTGGATGCGCATAACCAGCCACTTTTGGCCGGGGGAAATTGTATTCTTGTCACGTTGCGGGGGATGACGGAAACGCATGATGGGAAATAGTAAACAGCGGCGGAGCTGAGTTGTCCATTAATTAAGCAGCCGAAGAAGAACCAACGCAGAGAGGGCCTTGATCTGGAATAGGAAATTACCAGGTGACCATCCTGACCCGGTATTCGCCGCCAAGTACCAGGAACTCACCCTCCCCTTTGAGGATGCTGTTGGGCAGAAGCCCATTGTAAAAAAAGATTTTGGCGATGGGTACCTGCACTTGCCAGACGGTATAGCCGAACTCCCAGGCCCGCTCCATGTCGTCGGTAAATGAGGACAGGTTGTTGAGCCGCACGTACTGCTCAGTCTTGGAAACAACCTCCAGCACCTCGTGTTCTTCGGCATTGGTGACGCCCCGGTAGAGTGTCAGCCAGCGTTCCTCGGGAAACCTTCGCGCCAGATCATATTGGGAATACTCAAACAGCAGGTCCAGTTGGGAATTGATTGCATTGGTGCGCGCACTGCCCTTGGTCCGATCAATGGCGAAAACGAGGT
>JAJZQA010000083.1 GCA_021810985.1 Deltaproteobacteria bacterium | reverse complement strand
CCTATACGCAGACCGCGCTGAACCATGGAGATGGAGGCCTGGCGGCTTTCCGCGACAAGAGCAACGGCATCATCGTAGCGCTCGTCGATAATATCGTCTTCGTCTTGTTTCTCGTCGGAAGCCTTCATCTCCAGGATCGCTTTCTCGTAGACCGGTTTCGCTTGTTTCTTCAGAAAGTCAACCACTCTTTGCACTTCGGAGTCGGAGACGAAGGCGCCGTGGATACGCTGCAGTTTCGACGTGCCGGGCGGAAGGAACAACATGTCACCGGCACCTAGCAGGTTCTCGGCGCCATTGCAGTCGAGGATCGTGCGGGAGTCGATCTTGGATGATACCTGAAAGGAGATGCGCGCCGGGAAGTTGGCCTTGATCAGTCCGGTGATGACGTCTACCGAGGGGCGCTGCGTGGCCAGGATCAGGTGGATGCCGGCTGCACGTGCCATCTGGGCAAGGCGGGCGATGGATTCCTCCACCTCGCGTCCGGCAACCATCATCAGGTCGGCTAGTTCGTCGACAATGATGACGATATAGGGCAAGTGACCGTGCTCCAGGGCATCTTCCTGCTGCAGTGCCGGCTGGAACTCCGCCTCGGCATCCCCGGCAGGTTCCTCGATGACTTCGTCCACGACGATCACGTCCTCTTCGAGTTCCTCGCCCTTTGCCTCTTTCTCGAGCTTTTTGTTGTAAGAATCGACGTTGCGCACGCCTTTGTCGCTCATCAGCCGGTAGCGCCGCTCCATCTCCTTGACCGCCCACTTGAGCGCCAAGGCGGCTTTCTTCGGGTTGGTGACCACCGGCAGGAGGAGGTGGGGAATGCCTTCGTAGATGGAAAGCTCCAGCATCTTCGGGTCGACCATGATGACCCGGACGTCATGGGGGGTGGCGGTGTAGAGGAGCGACAGGATCATCGTGTTGATGGAGACCGATTTGCCCGACCCGGTGGCGCCGGCAACGAGGAGATGCGGCATGCGGGCCAGATCGGTGACCACCGGCAGGCCGGCAATGTCCTTGCCGAGTGCCATGGGAAGCTTCATTTTGCCCCGATGGAATTCCTCACAGGTGAAGATTTCCTTGAGGAAGACCATTTCCCTTTCCCGGTTCGGGATCTCGATACCCACAACACCTTTGCCGGGGATCGGGGCGACGATCCGGATGGAAAGTGCCTGGAGGGCCATGGAGAGGTCATCGGCAAGTCCGGCGATCCGGTTGACCTTGATGCCGGGCCCGGGGGCATATTCGAACATGGTGATGACCGGTCCGGGGCAAATTTCCGTAACTTCGCCCTCGACATTGAAGTCGCGGAGTTTTTTCTCCAGCAGCCGGGCGTTCATGGTGAGGACTTCGTGGTCGTGAAGTTGCTGGGTTGACGGCGGGGTGTCCAGGAGCGACACGGGAGGGGTCCGGTAATTTCCTTCGCACCTGGCGAAATCGAAGGTCTCCTGAATCGGCGATGCCTTTGCGTCGTCCCGCTTCTTCTCCTTTTTCTGCACCGGGATCGGCGGTGGCAGGGTGGCAACTTGGGGCCTGATCTGCGGACTTGGCCTCTCCACACCCGGCTCGTTTTTATCACGCAGTTGCCGGTTGAGCGTCTGCTTTTCCCGGTAATTCGCCCAGCGGTTCCGGAGTGCCCCAAGGCTCCACCCTGCAAAGAGGATGAAGGAGAAGCGGGACAGAATCATGATGGAAACGGCCAGTACCGGGATGATCAGGAGCAGAGCGCCGGGTTTTCCGAGCAGCGACTTCAGGGTTTTAGCAACTTCAATGCCGATCAGGCCGCCGGTGGAGACCTTCTGGCCGAGAAAAACGGTGGTTTCGAGACTGAAGGCGAAGAGGGACGCCAGGGCAAGCAGGAAGACCAGAAAGGCCACACCCTTGTAGCGCCGCCATTTCAGTTCCTTGAAGCGCAGCAGCTTGTAGGAAACGGAAAGCATGGCAATTGGAATAGCGTAGGCTGCCAGCCCGAACAGCCATTCGAAAAGCAGGTCGGCGAGGTAAGCGCCCAGCGTGCCGCCGAAGTTGTGGATCTCTGCGCCGGTCGAATAGGTGTTGAAGGAGAGATCATCGGAATTGAAGGAGAGAAGGGAGATCAGGAGGAAGAGTCCTGCCGCTCCGAGTGAGATTCCCTTGATTTCCTGGATAAGCTTGTTTTTTCTTTCAGAGTTCATGTTTCCTACCCGCGGTGTACCGTCGGCAGCCGGGACGGAGCTTGATTGTGTGCTCTGTCCGAAGTGCCGGTGTTGTTTTGGGCGAAGCAGAGACGGTCGCATCGTCCTTGAGAAGAAGTACTTCAGGCGTCAGTTTTTAGCGCCCGGCCGCATCACATCTCCAGGATCAGCGGTAGAATTACCGGTCTGCGCTCGATGGTCTTGTTGAAGAATTTCCGCAGAACTCGGCGCACTTCCAGCTTGACCTCGTTCAGATCGGCAAGAACCTCCACGCTGTCTCCGGCCAGGGTGTCGAGCACGATCTTCCGCGTTTCGTCGAGGAATTCCTGGCTCTCATCTTCAAAGACGAAACCGCGGGTAACGATATCCGGACCATAGATGATTTCGCCGGTTGCCTGATTGATGGCGATTATAACTACCACCATGCCGTCTTCCGAGAGATGCTTCCGGTCTTTGAGGACGATATTGCCCACGTCGCCGATGCCCTTGCCGTCGACGAATACCCGGCCCGCTTCCACCGTTCCGCTTATCTGACCGCTGCCGTTGGCATAGGTGATGATGTCCCCGTTTACCGCCAGGATACAACGCTCGGCTGGAATGCCGACTTTCTGGGCAAGTCTGGCATGTTGTACCAGGTGGCGGTACTCGCCGTGGATGGGGGTGAAGAAGCGGGGACGCACCAGGTTGAGCATCAACTTCAGCTCTTCCTGGCTGGCATGGCCTGAGACGTGAACTTCGGAAACCTTTTCGTGAATTACCTCGGCTCCGCGCCGGTAGAGATGGTTGATGAGGTCGGAAATGGTTTTTTCGTTTCCGGGGATGAAGCGGGAAGAGAGAATTACGGTATCGCCCGGTTCCAGTTTTATCTGCTTGTGATCGTCCATGGCGATCCGGGAGAGTCCGCTCATCGGCTCTCCCTGGGAACCGGTGGTAATCATGCAAATCTGATTTTTGGGCAGATTGGCGAGGTACTTCAGTTCCACCAGGAGGTTGTCGGGGATGCGCAGATATCCCAATTCCCGGGCGATCTGAACGTTGGTCAGCATCGAGCGGCCATTGAGGAGAACCTTCCGGCCACTCTGTTCGGCGGCATCCACTACTTGCTGTACCCGATGGATGTTGCTGGAGAAAGCCGCTACGATAATTCTGCCCGGACAGAGGGGGAAAATCTCGTTGAAGGCGTCACCGACCAGGCTTTCCGAAAGGGTGAAGCCTTCCCGTTCGACGTTGGTGGAGTCCGAAAGCAGGGCCAGAACCCCTTCTTCGCCGTAGCGCGACAGGGTCGCCAGGTCGGTCAGTTCGCCGTCAACCGGTGTCTGGTCCAGCTTGAAGTCGCCGGTGTGGATGACTGTTCCTTCCAGGGAACGGATCGCCAGGGCGCAGCCGTCCACGATGGAATGCGCCACGCGAATGAACTCCACGGCGAAATTTCCGATATCGACGATGGTGCGTGGTTTCACAACGTGCAGCTCGACCAGACTTTCCAGGTCATACTCTTTCAGTTTGCCCCGGACAAAGCCGAGCGTCAGCGCGGTGCCATAAATAGGGACCGGAATTTCCGGAAGCACGTACGGTAAGGCGCCGATATGGTCTTCATGGCCATGGGTCAGGAAGATACCCCGGACCCGGTCGGCATTCTCGCGCAGGTAGGTGATGTCGGGGATTACCAGGTCAATGCCGAGCATGGAAGGTTCCGGGAACATGAGGCCGCAGTCGACGATGATGATATCGTCTCCATGCTCGTAGAGGGTCATGTTCAGGCCGATTTCCCCTAAACCACCAAGGGGGATGATCCGCAGGTCGCAGTTTTCTATGGTGTCAGAGGGCATTATCGCTCTTTCAGAATTGCTGATTCGGATTGGAGCTCTTCGTGGGAGAAAAGCTGTAGCTGGTTAGTTTCGTCAGTTTCCGGTCACAGCGGGCAATCCACTCCGTACCCGGATTGGAGAGCCCGCGGACAGCATAAAAGGAGCTGCGCAGGGAGCGGTAGGCAATCAGGGCCCGCTCTGTGTCTCCGGCCTGTTCAAGGCTTTCACCGAGAGACCAGAGACGGGCGGCAGCGGTATTCACGCAGGAGCTTCCCGGTGTGTACATATGAATTGCCGAGGCATAGCCCGAGATTGCGGCGCTAACATCTTTGCGCGCCAGGGCCTGCTCTCCCGTTGAAAACTGGTGATGCTGGCGGAAGAGCGTGTTTCCCCAGAATAGTACCATGAAGACAGCTGGAAGCAGAAAAATATGCAGAACTATTTTTTTTGCTGTTCCCACAGGATAGGTCATCCTTTAAAGAAGTCGGGCACCAGAATGAGAAGCATGCCGATGAAACCGGCGATTACTCCGGCCAGCACGGCTAGAGCGGCCAGACAGTTTGACGGGCTATTCAGCCGATGGGCCGCGGGAAGTCCCCACACGATCAGGGCGATCCCTGTTGCAAGCAGCGCCCCGTGGAAGAGGGTCACGTTACGCCTCCAGACCGCTTTCAATGGCATCTTTCACGCGGTCGATCAGGTCATCCCGACGTTTGCCCGTTGCCCCTTCGGTGGAAATCGGCTCGCCGAAGCGGATGCTGATCGTGCCCCTGTTGATGTGCAGCTGCTTCGGTGGATTCACGGTAGCGCTGCCGTTGATGGTGAAAGGCACAATGGGAACTCCCGCCCGGGCCGCCAGCAGGAAGCCGCCCCGCTTGAAGGGAATCAGCTTGCCGTCCATGGAGCGGGTCCCTTCGGGGAAAATGATGACGCTGACGCCGTTCTTGATCTTTTCCGCGGCAGAGGCCATCGTTTTCAACGCCTGGCGGCCATCGCTCCGGTCCAGGGGCAGATACCCGGCACGTTTCATGGCGTAGCCGAAGAGCGGGATGCGGAACAGTTCTTCCTTGGCAATCCAGCTGAAATGGCGCGGCAGTCCGGCGTAGACGGTCAGAATATCGAAATTGCTCTGGTGGTTGCCCATGAAGATGAGAGGGGTGCCGCGGGGAATTTTTTCAACCCCGGACACTTCCACCTTGGCGCCGGCAAGCAGCAGGCCAACGCGTCCCCAGATTTTTCCATAGGCATGGAGGAATTTCCCGGTCGGATCAAAAAAGGTGATCGGCACTCCGGTGACGATGACGAACAGGGTGAAGGGCACGAACAGCAGGAGAAAGAAAATGGCTCGAATCATGGAAAACTCCCGGACTTTATCGTGCTTAAAGTACTTTTTTTTCCCGTGAGAGTCAAATAATTCTGTCCGGCCCGCATCCTTCGGCAAAAAGGCTCCGCCGGGTAGGGGGTCGAGGCGCCTGTTTGCCGGTAGTGTCAGGCCGGGTGAGAAATGTTCATGAGTCAATGTCGAGAGGCAAGGGGAATGAATTTGTACTTTTCAAAGACCTTCGCGGCGGTGGCGGATTTCAAGTAGATCATGAATTTTTCGGCTGCAGCACGGTTTTTCGCCTCCTTCAAGATCGCCACCGGGAACACGATGGCGGTGTGGGACCCTGCCGGTGCGGCGGAAACAACCGAACCGCTTTTCAGGGCAACCGTGTCCGTCTGGTACACCAGGCCGGCATCCACATTTCCCGATTCGACATAGGCCAGCACCTGGCGTACGTCCTTGGCGAACATGGTGCGTTGTTTAAGCTGGTCCCAGAGTTTGAGGTTGGTCAGGGTCTCTTTGGCATATTTGCCCGCCGGTACCGTTTCCGGTTGGCCGATGCTGAGAGACTGTGCTTTGATCGCCAGATCGGCAAAGCTTATGATCTGAGATTTCTTTTCTTTGGAAACAATCAGCACCAACTCGTTGCCCAGCAGGTTTGTCCTGGTTCCCGACAACAGGAGACCCTTCTCTTCCAATTCATCCATCTGTTTTTTCCCCGCGGAAAGAAAGATATCGACCGGCGCACCCTCTACAATCTGCTTCTGGAGGAGACCCGAGGATCCGTAGTTGATGACCAATTCAACGTTCGGGGTGCTTTTCTCATAGGATTGTTTCAGCGCGCTGAGGACATTCTTCAGGCTGACGGCCGCGGAAACCCGGATTACAGTTTTGTCGGCCGCATTGGCGTTAACCGGCAGAAAGGAGCCGAGCAAGAGAGCTGCCGCGGTAAGGAGTGCTATCAAGGCAATGGGTATATTTTTCATGCGTTTTCCCTCCATGGGTGATGTCCCGTACTGTTTGATTATGCATAGGCAATGCCGACGGATTTTGCTGGTATCCGGCCGGGTTGCCAAGGCTCCCGGCGTGCTGCTTCGCTGGAAGTTGACTCCCGTCTAGGGAAATAGGGATTCATGATTCGTAAGAAAATCTGCCTGTTTCCGCGCCATTGACTGTCCGCCAAATAGGCTGACATTTCTGGTTTCCGTTTCAGGCAAACGCTGCTGTGCGGCTGATCTGCTCTTCTGTCTTGAACAGGGGCAGGTTCTGGTCTACTATGACCGAATAAATCAGCACACGGAATGAAACTGTCCGGCAGGAGAAAGGGTATGCTCGAATATAAGGTCGTTGAGGTAAGTACCGTAGTGGAGGATCTGCTGGAAGAGGTCCTGAATGAATGGACCGGAAAAGGCTGGAATTTCGAAGGGATGCAGTTTGCCATGCGGGAGTCGAGCAGAAGGCCGAGCATGGCCTTTGTCATCTTTACCCGGGAGTCCGCTGCACAAGGGAGTGAATAAATGGCTGAGAAAGAAACTCTGTATCTGATCGATGGCTCTTCTTATATTTACCGGGCCTATTTCGCCATCCGTCATCTTTCGTCGCCCAAGGGCTTTCCAACCAATGCCCTCTACGGTTTTACCCAGATGCTGCTGAAGGTACTCAAAGATCATAAGCCCGACCATGTGGCGGTGGTTTTTGATCTCGGTCGTCAGACCTTTCGCACTGAAATGTATCCGGAGTACAAGGCTAATCGGGCTGCCATGCCGGACGACCTGGTGCCACAGATTTTTCCGATCAAGGAGATGGTGCGGGCCTTCAATATTCCGGTCTTGGAGAAGCAGGGTTTCGAGGCGGACGATATCATCGGGACCATTGCCCGGGAGTGCGAGGAAGCGGGGCTGGCTGTGGTGGTCGTGACCGGTGACAAGGACCTGATGCAGATCGTGACCGACAATGTCACCCTGCTCGATACCATGAAGGACAAGGTTTCGGGGATACCTGAGGTGGTGGAGCGGTTCGGGGTCGAACCGGAACGGGTGATCGATATTCTCGGCCTGGCCGGAGATACTTCTGACAATATTCCGGGTGTCCCCGGGGTTGGTGAAAAGACCGCCCTGAAACTTATCCAGGAGTTCGGCTCTCTCGATGCCCTTCTGGAAAGGGCCGGTGAGGTGAAAGGCAAAAACGGGGAACGGTTGCGAGAATTCGCCGACCAGGCGCGTCTTTCCCGGAAACTTGCCACGATTGATCGAAATACTCCGGTTGAATACCGCTATGAAGACCTCGTTGCCTCTCCCCCGGATGCGAAGCGCCTTGCCGAGCTGTTCCGGGAATACGGCTTCACCACCCTGATGAAGGAATTGACTAGCGAAGCGAGTCTCTCCACCGAAGGCTACCGGACGGTGCTTACGGAAGAGGAATTTGCGGCCTTGCTCCAGGAACTGGCCGCTGTCCCGGCCTTTGCCGTTGACTTGGAAACCACCAGCCTCAATCCGCTGCAAGCCGAGATCGTCGGGCTGTCATTTTCTTTTCGGGAACATGAAGCCTGGTATCTGCCGGTTGGCCATAGCTATCCGGGAGCACCGGAACAGTTACCCCGGGAGCCGGTCCTGGCGGCACTCACCCCGATTTTTACTGATCCGGAGCGGCCGAAGATCGGCCAGAATATCAAATACGATTACCAGGTCCTGCGCCGGAGTGGCGTTGAAATGCAGGGGCTTTGGTGCGATACCATGCTTGCCTCCTACCTGCTCAACCCGGTCCGCTCCAGCCATGGCCTCGATTCCCTGTCAGTGGAATTTCTCGACCACAAGATGATTTCCTACCAGGAGGTTGCCGGCAAGGGCAAGGACCAGATCAATTTTGCCCAGGTTCCGGTGGAGTCTGCCTCGGTGTATTCCTGTGAAGATGCCGACGCCACTTTTCTGCTGCAGGGAATTTTTCTCCCGCGCCTGAGCGAGGCGGGCATGGAGCGCCTTTTTTTCGATCTGGAAATGCCCTTGGTGAAAATCCTGGCTGAGATGGAGTTGCAAGGCGTCAAACTCGATCTTGAGCTGCTCCGGGAACTTTCCGGGCAGTTTGCCGGTCAGTTGGCAACTCTCGAAAAAGAGATCTTTGCCAGCGCCGGCTGCGAGTTCAACATCAATTCACCGAAGCAGCTGGGAGAGGTCCTCTTTGACCGCCTGAAACTTCCGGCCGGAAAGAAAACCAAGACCGGCTGGTCAACCGATATGGATGTTCTGACCCGTTTGGCCCTGGACCATGAGATAGCTTCCCTCATTCTGCAATTCCGGAGCATCTCCAAGTTGAAGTCAACCTATACCGATTCCTTGCCGAAATTGGTGAATCCGGCAACGGGCAGGGTCCATACTTCTTACAATCAGGCGGTTACCAACACCGGCCGCCTTTCCTCCTCAGAACCGAACCTGCAGAACATTCCGATTCGCTCGGAGGAGGGGCGGAAAATCCGCCGGGCGTTCATTGCCGAGGAGGGCTCGCTGCTCCTGTCGGCCGACTATTCCCAGATCGAACTGCGGGTTCTTGCTCACCTCTCCGGCGACCGAGTCTTTTGTGACGCCTTTGCCCGGGATGAGGATATCCATACCCGGACCGCCAGTGAGGTCTTCGATCTGCTGCCGGGGCTGGTGACGCCCGAGATGCGGAGGCAGGCAAAAACCATCAACTTTGGCGTCATCTACGGCCAGGGCGCCTTCAGTCTGGCGCGGGAACTCGGCGTTTCCACCAAGACTGCTAAAGCGCATATCGATAATTATTTTC
>JAJZQA010000082.1 GCA_021810985.1 Deltaproteobacteria bacterium | reverse complement strand
TCCGGTTGTTGTTATTCGGCACGCCGTTGTCAAAAATCTCTGAAAACGAGGTGAGTATTCTGATTAAGCGCCACGGCGGAGATAAGGTCAAGCTGGCCGCTGACATCGCCGCAGTAGCTTGGCGACTGGAGCACACTGAGATCCGTAATCCCGGGGGCTATCTCCAGGCTCTCTGCGTGGACCTCGTTATACCGGAAGGGTATGAGCCCCCGGAGGTGCGCGCCGCCAAGTCAGAGGCTGCCGCAGAGAGGAAGCATGTCGAGGACCAGAGACAGATTGCAGAACAGGTGGCAGAAAAACAGGAAACGCAGGAGCGTGACAACTACTGGCACTCTCTGTCCGAAGAAGCACGTCAGAAATTCATCGATGATATCAAGATTTCATCACCATTCGGACAGTGCCTTCCGGAAGAGGGAGCAGTTGCACTTGCCAGGCTCACTGCCTGGGACAACCGCTTACAAATGATCACAAATACCGGCATTACTGGGGAGCCTTCCCTCTGAAAGCTCCAAATAATCAAGGTGTTGCCGGGATATTGGAAACAAACAAAACAGTTACGACTTTTCAGACAGGAGAGATTTTTCGCAGCATCACTGCCCGGTGTACTCAGAGCCGTCGAGCCACTTGGCCCGGCCGGACACCACCCACGGGATTGGCCAACCTAAGCAGAGCCCTTTCATGTCGAGGTCAACGCACCTCCCCTCGCATGATCGAACGTTGTACCGGAAACCATTAGATGGCGGACCAGGTATCGGCCCCTGAGTCCTGAACGCAGTGGCGAGGCGTTTCCCGGAACAGCACAATCGAGGACCTGTTTGATGTGAACCACAGGTAGCGTCCCGGTTCACGACAGACAGCAGGACAGACGGCATGAATCCCTGCCCGGTCCACATACAAGGGACACTACGAAAAGCAGGAAGACGGAGCTGCTACCGTCGGCATGGCGATGCCGGAAAAAGAGCATGTCATCTTACCACGCGGGCCGGCAACGTCCAGAGGTAATCAATGAAACACAGGTGGCCGACATCACTGCACTCCCAGATCGAAGCGATCTTCCATGCGGTCCGCTCGATTCGCGAGGCAAAGGCGAACAGCGCCCTGGGTATCCGCTCCTTCGGCTCTTGGAAGGTCTACAAATACGAGACCCATCGCTTCGTGGCGTTCATGATCGGAAACGGACGGACTTCCATCCTTGATACCGCGTCCGTTCACGACGACATGGCGGTGTACCTGGAGGAGCGGCTGACGCACTACGTCGAAAAGAAACGCTCACGCCAGACCATGGAGACCATTCTGTCGGCACTGGGAAAATTCGAGTACGCCATCAATCATTATATCGAGATCCATGCTCTGGAAATTCACCGCTTGAACACGGAACCGTTGCGCATGGAATTCTACGCCAGAAGCAGAAAGCTGCTCCGGAAGTCGAGCAAGCTATTCGACAACCGGGCCTACCCCAATCCGATCCGGCTGATTGCCGCCATCAGCGATGGGACTTTCCAGTTACAGGCGTCATTGCAATACGAAGGCGGCCTGCGTACCGAAGGGGTCGGTGCCCCCAGCAACCGGCGGCTGAAGAACCCGCTGACCATGAACGGGCTGCGCGGCATCAGCACCGATCCGGTCACCGGCTTGCCAGTGGGGATGGTTGCCTCGGTGGAGAAAGGTGGCAAAGAGACCGAGCACTTCGTCTCCGTCCCAACCTACCGCAGGCTGGAAGAATATCTCGACTGTCACGGGAAATTGGAGAGCGATTACTTCGCCTATGTGGAGGCTATCAATGCTGCGGCGCACAAGACCGGCCAGTATGCCCCGGGACGCGGCAGCCACGGACTGAAACACAACTTCGCCCAGGAACGCTACCTGGAATGCATCGCCCACGGCATGAGCCATGAACAGGCCCTGCAGCAGACTTCCCTGGAAACATCCCACTTCCGGCTGCGGGAGACCCTGACCTACACGAGAGGATGACATGAACGAACAGCTGAATCTGATAACCGGCCTGACGGAACATGAGCGGAAGAAACTCTTTTCCTGGGTGGCATCGCTGCCGGAAGACAAGATTATCGAGATCTTCCAGGATGGGGTTAAGAGATCGTTCCAGCTCAAGGGTGAGCGCCCCGACCTCCCCGGCCGGATCTCCAAATACTGCGCCTTTGTCATGGCCGCCCGCAAGGGGGGCTGGGACACGATCAAGGGCAAAGGGTACCGGGTGGCGGATCAGGAGCAGTATGACGATTTCACGCATCTGCGTCGGGCGACGGCAGCGACCCTTGTCACGAGGGGGAGGAAACCGGTCCTGCGCCGGAAGATCCTGGCCTACTGGGGCGAGGTAAGGGGGCTGAAGGCAGATGGCATAGGCTTTCGTGTCATCGCCGGCTATCTGCAGAGCAAGCGGAAACTGAAGGTGTCGGCAACGTATCTGAGCAAGCTGTGGAAGGAGGTGGAGGCTGGATGATCGAATTCAATTTCAAAGGGATATCCGTCTCCGCCACGGTCGAGATGGAACGGTATGACTACCGGGATAGCGGCGGCCATTACAAGACCCGCTTCAACAGAAATACCTTGGTCAAAGCCAACTTCTGGGGTTTTGTCATTGATAACGATCTCTATGAATTGGCCATGGTCAAATCGTCTCTGAACTACTTCATGCAGGCATACTGGAAGCGAAGCAGCAAAGCGGGCAGCAAGATCGAACTGGTAACGGTGCTCAAACGCAATAACGGCGGAAATCCGCAGGCGCTCTATCTGGTTGCCAGACAAAAGGACGGCATCCAATCACTTGAAATCAGTCTGGTCGAGAAAGGCGCTCCTGCCGGCAAGATTTATCTGAACGGCCAGGAAGTGATCATGCTGGACATCGCCATCGGCAAGGCCATCAATCTGCTATCGCCGGAAATGGCTTATCTTCAATGCTGATCGTGTGAGGATATCATGTCGGACACCGTGGTAGGGGAGTATTCGGCATCCAAGCTGGGCACCAGTTTCGAAGGCCGAGCTGCATGGTGGCTGTTTTGGCTACCAATTTGGTACCAAATATGGGGAGCTTTTTGCCACCTTCCGCCAATGGGGCATCTTTGGGTACAAAAATGGTACCTTCAATGCGGCATTGCTCTGCAGCGACATTTAATTGTCCACCCCCCTGCTGTTTTCAGGTAGATTACCGATACTTCATCCGAATCAAGTACGCAAATGGAGAGAGATTATGCTCGTCCGCCCATTTTCCGACGTTCATGCTGAATTCTGGCAGCCCAACAAGATCCCGCACATTCTGGAGATGGTGGTTCCACCACTACCGACTGACAAGGATACCGTTGCCCTGGTTGCCGGCGACGTCGGCCTTGCTCACCGCCAAGAGACCTGGCTCAAGGTGGCCAGTCTCCTGGCCAAGCGGTTTCTGGCCGTCATCTATGTCGAGGGCAATCATTTCTTCTACCATAACGATTTCTTCGGGCGCATCCACGAGCTGAAGACCAAGCTCTCTCTGCCCGGGAATGTCCACTTCCTTGAAAACGAGTCAGTAGACATTGACGGTGTCCTTTTCATCGGGGCAACACTCTGGACGGATTTTCTCGGCAAGGACTTCTTCAAGATGCAGTACGCCCGGAAGAACATGAACGACTTTGTTGTGATCAAAAAACCTGACGGGACGCGGCTCATGCCGGAGGAGACGGTCGATCTGTTCCAGGAATCGAAACAGTTTATCTTCGAGAAGCTGGCAGCTGCGGAAGAAAAGAGGACCGTCGTGGTGACACACCATGGTGTCTCTCCGCTGTCCATTCACGAGCGGTTCCGGGGAGACAGCCTCAATTGCGCCTTCATGACCGATCTCTCCAGCGAGATCATTGATCATGGCCCGGACCTCTGGGTGCACGGTCATACTCATAACTCCTTCGACTACATCCTCGGCAGGACCCGGGTGATTGTAAATCCTTATGGGTACAAGGATGTGGAGGTCAACCCGCAGTATAATAGGCAGTTGACAATTGATTTGTAGATTTCGCCCAGACAGTCCGATTCACGACAATCGCGACAGTTCGCGACACATAATCAAGAATTGCGACATAAATGTTGGCGCAAAATCGCTTATGCGCCATTTATGTGGCGCAATAATTGACATAGTGCGCCAAGGGGTGTATGGTATTGGCGCATAGACACGCTACCGTAACTGCCCGAGGGAACAGGGCCATGCCCAAGAAAATTACTATTGATATGGATGCCCGCATCATCGCCGAACTTGGCCGACATTCAGCAGGGATCGGCATGGACGCTCTTCATTCTCTTTTGAAGGATGTCATCAGCCGGCGGACTCTGCAGCGCCGTCTTGCTCAATTTGTAACTGAAGGGCAGGTTATCAGGGAGGGTAAGCAGCGGGGAGTACGTTATCGACAGTCACCGGGCGTAATCACTGGCCAGGTGAACATAACCGAATCACCCGATACGATGGAAGCTTTCGGAGAAGTCTATGTCCCCCTGTCACCGGAAAGCGAAGAAATCAGAGCATATGTCCGTCAGCCACGCCAGATGCGGACACCTGTTGGATATAATCAGAGTTTTCTTGAAGCGTATTACCCCAACGAAACATTTTATCTGCCACTCGAATTGCGGGAGCAGCTTCGTCAGATCGGTACGCCACCCGATGATGAGCGACCGGCCGGAACCTTTGCCCGCGATATTCTGAATCGACTTCTGATAGATCTTTCCTGGGCTTCTTCGCGCCTGGAAGGCAACACCTACAGCCGTCTCGATACCCAGCGGTTGATCGATTTCGGCCAGGCGGCAGAAGGGAAGGATGCTCTGGAAACCCAGATGATCCTCAATCACAAGGCCGCCATCGAGTTGCTGGTGAACGAAGCCGATCTGGTCGATTTTGCCCCCTACACCATTTACAGTTTGCACGCTCTTCTCTCCGACGGCCTCCTTGCCGATCGCAGTGCCTGCGGACGAATCCGTCACCGGCCGGTGGATATCGGTGGCAGTGTCTACCTGCCGATGGCCATGCCGCAAAGGTTGGAAGAGCTGTTCAAGATCATCCTCTCCATGGCCAAAGAGATTCGCGATCCATTCGAACAGGCTTTTTTTGTCATGGTTCATCTGCCATATCTGCAGCCGTTTGAAGACGTCAACAAGCGCGTCTCCCGGTTGGCCGCCAACATTCCATTGATCCGGCACAACCTCTGTCCGCTTTCATTTATCGATGTGCCGGAACGAGCCTACGTAGAAGCCATGCTCGGGGCGTATGAACTGAACCGGGTAGAGTTGTTGCGCGATGTCTTTGTCTGGGCCTATGAACGTTCCTGTCAGCAGTATCTGGCAATCCGCCAGGAACTGGTGCCGCCGGACACATTCCGCTTGCGATACCGCCAAGCTCTCAGTGCGGCAGTCAAAGCGATAGTTCTTCAACAAGTGTCTCCGACCCATGAAACAGTGTCAGCAGTCATTCCCTCGGCGGTTGCCGAAGAAGACCATGACAAATTCGTAAAACTTGTTTTTGAAGAGTTTGAAACCCTGCACGAAGGGAATGCGATACGTTTCGGTATTCGCCCCTTGGAGTTCGCTGCCTGGCAAGAGAGAACAACGCACAAATAGCTTTTAAGAGGTCACATGCACAACATCGAAGCCATTGAACGGCGCCTCTGGAACGCGGCGGACCAACTCCGCGGCAACAGCGAGTTTGCCAGCAATGAATATTTTCTCCCCATCATGGGGCTGATCTTTCTGCGTCATGCCTACAGTCGCTATCTGAATGTGAAGGGTGAGATCGAAAAAACGCTTCCAACCCGTGGCGGCAAGATCCGGCCGTTGACCAAAGAAGACTTCGGCCAGAAGACGGCTATCTACCTTCGACCAGAAGCGCAGTTCGATTACCTGGTGGGGTTGTCTGATGACAAGGACCGTGCCCAGGCTATCATTGACGCCATGGATGCTATTGAGGAGGATTACGAAACCCTCAAAGGGGTCCTTCCCAAACAGGAATACCAGGTTCTGGACAACGTGCTGCTTGGGCGTATCCTGCGGGTCTTTGATGATACGTCACTGAAGAGCGCCTCCGGCGATGTCTTTGGCCGGATCTACGAATACTTCCTGACCCAGTTCGCTGACCAGGGCGCCCATGACAATGGCGAGTTCTTTACTCCGGTCTCCCTGGTGCAGATGATCGTCAACGTCATCGAGCCCGACCACGGCAAAGTGATCGATCCTGCCTGCGGTTCCGGCGGCATGTTCGTTCAGAGCGCCCACTTCATCGAAAATCAGCACGGTAACCCCACCGAGGCAGTCACCTTCTACGGCCAGGAGAAAAACCCTACCACCATCCGCCTGGCCAAGATGAACCTGGCGGTGCATGGACTGGAGGGTGATGTCCAGAAGGGGATCACCTACTACGACGATAACCACGAAATGCTCGGCAAGGCCGACTTCGTCATGGCCAATCCTCCGTTCAACGTGGACGAGGTGGACGCAGACAAGGTCAAAGGCGACCCTCGTCTCCCCTTCGGTTTGCCGGGGGTGAACCAGAAGGGGGCGGTTTCCAACGGTAACTACCTCTGGATTTCCTACTTCTACAGCTATCTGAACGATACCGGTCGAGCCGGATTCGTCATGTCCTCCCAGGCGTCCAGCGCCGGCCGGGATGAGCAGAAGGTGCGACAGAAGCTGATCGAGACCGGTCACGTGGATGCCATGATCGCTATCCGTCCCAACTTCTTCTACACCCGCACCGTCCCCTGTGAACTCTGGTTCTTTGACAAGCAAAAAGAAACTCCCTCGCCCCCAGCGGGGGAGATGGCTGGAGTGAGGGGGCGCGACAAGGTGCTGATGATCGATGCCCGCAGTATCTACCGCAAGGTTACCCGCAAGGTGTACGACTTCAGCTCCGAGCAGCTCAAGAACCTCACCAGCATCGTCTGGCTCTACCGGGGGGAGAAGGAGCGATTCCTGGAGTTGCAGCGCTCATATATTCAGGAGTGCCTGCAAGAAGCCGGAGACCTCAACTTGTATCTATCGGAGTTTAACTCTAAAGCGATTTTGACCGAGATCGTAAAACTCTATCTGAAAAAAGAAGCGATTGACTCCTCCCCTCTTGAAGTACTGAAAGAACTGGGGACAGCTTTTGATGCGGTCAGTTGGGTTGGGCGAGGCATCGTGCAACAAGCCGAACTTCTCAGTAACGACTATCTCGACAAACTTCCACTGGAGAATGGCGCCCTTCACGCTGCCGCAGCGGCTATTGCCCCATGGGCAGACCAGTGCCGCGACCTGATAAAGGAGATTGATCTGGTCTACAAGCTCTCCATCCGCCTCACGGATCACTGTGAAAAAGAGCTGAATGCCAGGGAGAGCGAGCATTACAACGTCCGTGACATCAACCGCATGAAAAAGGCACTCGATGAGGCAAGAAAGGATGCGGTTGAGCGACTCCGGCAGGTACGATACTTCTACAAACAGGCCCACTGGCTGCAGGAGCATTTTCCCGATGCAATACTTCGGGATGTGCCGGGGCTGGTCAAGCTAGTGGACCGGGAAGAGATCGAAAAGAACGACTGGAGCCTGACACCTGGGCGCTATGTAGGTGTTGCGCCTGAAGAGGTGGATGAGGATTTTGACTTTGAAGAGGCTTTACGGGAGATTCATGTGGAGTTGTCGGACCTGAATACTGAGGCGGTAGAGCTGGCGGCGACCATAGCCAGGAATTTTGAGGAGCTGGGAGCATGAGCTCTATTGTTACAACTCTCGCAGATGTGTGTGAATCCGTTCGCTATGGATATACAGATTCAGCCAGTTCAGAAGAATGCGGTCCACGATTCCTACGCATTACAGACATAGTGCCTGAAACCATCGATTGGAAGTCGGTGCCTTATTGTAGGATTGAGGAATCTGACCGAGAACGCTTTGCACTTAAAGTTGGAGACATAGTAGTTGCAAGGACGGGCGCAACAGTTGGATACGCAAAACTCATACGTGAACCGATGGATGCTGTTTTTGCTTCTTACCTGGTTAGATTTCGCGTCGATCCAGAGCAGGCCGATCCAGCCTTTGTTGGCAGGCTGGTAGAATCTCAAGTTTACAAATCGTTTGTGCAGTCGCGAGTTGGAGGCGCTGCCCAACCTAATGCTAGCGCACCAGTGTTGGGTAGTTTCATGTTCCGACTACCAGCAAGACAGGCTCAAGAACGAATCGCTTCCATCCTGTCCGCCTACGACAACCTGATCGGAATCAACAATCGCCGGATTACGCTGCTGGAGGAATCAGCACGCCTCTTGTACCGGGAGTGGTTCGTCTACCTGCGTTTCCCAGGCCATGAGCATGTGAAGGTCGTTGATGGTGTGCCGGAAGGGTGGGACAGAAAAAAGCTGAAAGATTTGTGCCGCGAAATAAAACAACAGATATCCCCTGAAAAGGTTGAGCCGGAAACGCCGTACATAGGCCTTGAGCACATGCCCCGCCGCTCCATCACCTTGGGCGAATGGGGGCAGGCAGCTGAAGTGCAAAGCACAAAGCACCAATACCAGGAGGGCGATATCCTCTTCGGCAAGATCAGGCCCTATTTTCATAAGGTCGGGCTGGCATTAACAGATGGCGTTGCGTCATCTGATGCAATCGTGATGAGGCCGACATCTGAGAAACTTCGCTATCTTCTACTGTTTACAGCTTCAAGTGACATCTTTGTTGCCTATGTTTCAAAAACAGTACGCGAGGGATCAAAAATGCCCCGGGCGGATTGGAAAGTCATGCAGGAATACCCTGTACCCATTCCTGGTCAAGGGCTGCTTGATGCCTTCAACGATTCCGTATCACCCATCACTCAACAGCTGAAGATTCTCACGTTTCAAAACAGGAAGCTCAAGCAAGCTCGCGACCTGCTGCTGCCGCGGCTGATGAGCGGAGAGATCGCTGTATGACGGAAAACTTCTCTATGCAACATAGCGATTACGTCATCTATGTCGATGAAAGCGGCGATCATAGCCTGATATCCATAAACCCGGAATATCCGTTGTTTGTTCTATCCTTCTGCTTGTTCCGGAAAGACATCTATGTCGAGAACGTCACAACATCCGTAAGAAAGCTCAAATTCC
>JAJZQA010000081.1:2014-9121 GCA_021810985.1 Deltaproteobacteria bacterium | reverse complement strand
CAGTTCAGGTGCATGTTGCCTTCCGGGCACTCGCAGGAAATCAGACTGACCTCTTCGCAGCCGTAGCGGTTGGTCACCCGGCAGCCGAAGACCTTTTCAATGGTGGTGCGCTCAAAGTCGTGCAGCACCATGCAGGTACTGATGATGCCGCGCGGGCGGATACCGGACAATCCCTTCTCTTCAAGAAAACGGGCAAACAGGTACAGTGAATGGGCGTGGCCAAAGAGGATGACCGGCTTCTTTTTCAGCAAGGTGTGGTAATAAGCCCGCATGGTATCCGGCCCCATCTTCAGCGTATCCAGCGGGATATGCCGTGTCAGCAGTGCGTTGCGCAGATGGGCTCGCCAGTTCTGATAACACTCGGGGTTGCCCCAGATGGCCCCCACCCGTTCGCCGATATCCCATCCCGCCCAGCGGTCGTAGGAAACGGTGACGGCCCGCTTCCATTGGGCGCTGGCTTCATCGACAAACAGCTCGACCGAGACGCCGGTCGAGCCGGAAGTTTTCTTGGCCACAAGCTGATCACGCGGAATGGTGCGGGCGATCATGTCATCCCCGTTGGCACGGATGTCATCCTTGGTCAAAAGCGGCACTTTCTGCAGATCGGCAAGCGAGCCGATGTCAGACGGCTTGACAGCGGCTGAATCGAAGTGCCGGCGGTAGAAGGGAGTATTATCATAGGCGTGGACCAGCAGTCTTTTCAGGCGCTGCAGTTGGTCTGCCTGCACCTGTGCCAGGGG
Organism: Deltaproteobacteria bacterium; assembly: GCA_021810985.1. GTDB lineage: Bacteria > Desulfobacterota > Desulfuromonadia > Geobacterales > Geobacteraceae > RPRC01. The sequence continues at coordinate 8,381 of JAJZQA010000081.1, read as the reverse complement.
ACGCTTTTTTGAACCATCCAAAGTTTTCAGGTGGCGCAGGTAGGGTGTTCCCTCTTTCATTGCCCACAGGGGAGCGATCAGATGACGTGAAATAGGGGCAAAAAGATCTGGCGTAATTGATTTCATAACTATTCGACTCGCTGTCTGACATCAAAATGCAATTTCAATATTGGTGTTTCCCTGCAATGAAAATATCTTTTCGATGGTCCGTTCCCCGCTGGTTACATAAATGGTGTGCGGAGTCTTCTCAACGCGACTTCCCTTTTCATTCATTTTTACCGCACCACTTTTGGGAGGCTTTGTCCCGCTCTGGTTTGTACGGAGATAGGAAACCAGATCAACGGCAACGTTTCCCTGTTGATCGGAAACACCTTCGAAAACGGTTGTACCGGAATTATCGATGATTTGTACCTGTGCCGCTTCAAGTGGTTTGCCGGCCTCAGTGATTGCTACATTCAGATGCCAGCCAAAGGCCAACTCCTTGAGTGCGTCGCCATGGAACTCAATATCAATACTTTCAGGTGATGCGCCATTTTCAAACACATTATTGATAAAAACCCCCGTGCTGGGGCGGGAGGAGTACTGGCTCCTGATTGTCCGGTAGCTGGCATGGTTGTCAGAACGGATGAAACGATTGTCAATAAAACGGGCAAACCCGCCGGCATGGCCATAGCTGTCGGCCAAAAGCACGTTGCTCCAGTTGCTGACAACCGTATTCCCCCGGAAGATGAGGTGAGGTGACTCGTTTCTGTAGACCACGGCAATGGCGGCAGCCTTTGCCTTTCCATCGGTATTCAAGGCAACGATGGTATTGTTCTCGAATGTCACTTTAAGATTCTTCTCGGGAAGACCAATCCAGATTGTTCGTCCCCAACTCTTCACCCCAGTCTTATTGTAATTTTCTTCTGCATGGAGATAGAATCTGTTGTTATAAACATTTACATTGGTCGCCCACAAAATGCGGAAACAAGCCGATCCAGTATCGCCATACTCATCACCCGCTCGCGTATTCTGCACATCAACATAGTTGTCATATACTTCACAATCGCTACCAGGCCAGATGCCGATCGGATGAATGCCGCGCCCTACAATCCAGTTATGGTGTATCTGTGCATTACCTCCCTTCTGATGACGTGCTCCGGCATCACCGGCAATACCTACTGAATTGGTATTCCAACTGTCTATTGAAATATCGTTGTTGTAAACCTGACTGTCTTTTCCGGAACGGATGCCAATGTGCCTCGTCCGCAGGACAAGATTGTCATGAATATGCATCCCAGCGCTCGCCCGCCCCTCAATGGTAGCAGTCCCCTGATGGCGGTTGGTGATCAATGAACCTTTGTCTTCGATAGTGTTGTGATGAATAAGTACACCTGATCCCATGGCATAAATTCCGCTGGTGTCGGAGGATTGGTACCTAATTGTCAGACCCGCCACAATGAACTTTTCAACCGACATGCCGCACACGGGATTGCTACCCATACCGTATTCATTAACCAATCTTCCCGGAGTGTTACCCTCTCCCTGAACGATTGTTCCGTTGACAATGGCGATATCCCTGCGCGTCCAGCCCGACAGGTGAACGCCATACGCTGAAGAATTACCCTTCTTGCTGTCGTAAACAACAGTATGACCGTTGAGATTCAGGGTCACACGATCGGCTGCTATGCTGAATGCAGTACCATCTGCCACCACATCGTTCTGGAGGATGTATTCCGTGTCCGGCTTGTCAAGAACACCCGGCGCATCAATCAAGGCAATACGCTTCCTCCGTGGGTATTCTGAAATCGTCACAGCTCCAGGGACTGAAGATGCTTGCCAGAAATCCCTTTTAGTCTGTTTTGACAAAACCTCGGCAAAAGCTTCGGAAGTTGGACAGATAAAACATAAAAATGAGGAACAGAGAAGAATCAGCGCAGTCGTCAATAATCTAAAGTTATCCATATCTGCCTTTCCTTTACGAATGTTGCCCAATGCCGATCGTATTAAACATCTCGTGAACTGCCTGGGCAGTACGACGAACATCAAAACGTTCCCGGGCAACCGGGGCAAATTGCTCAAATTCCCCCTTCGGTGAATCAGATATGACGTGACGGAGGCAGAGGGCCAGTGCCCTGCTGTCTTTGTTTTCAAAAACAAGTGCCGGCGTATCCTGGACAGTTTCCCGCAAACCTATACAGTTTGATGACACCAGAGGTATCCCCATGCAAAGGGCCTCCATGGCCAGCAACCCGCTTGCTTCCCAAATTGAAGGCATAACAACCGCGTCGAGTTCCCGATACACCTCGACAACATCACTGCAGAACGGCATGAAGTTGAAGAAACCCTCAAGCCCTCTCTCCCTGACCATATCCTGGTAATGCTGCTGATAATCACCAGAACCAACGGCAAGGACGCGAAAATCCGTCAGGCCTTCGGAATTGAGCATTTCAACGGCATCTATCAGGTAATTGAACCCCTTCTGCTGCATGAAACGGCCAAGAAAACCAAACAGGAATATATTCCCGCCAATCCCGATACTCTTTCTAAGCGCTCCCTTTCCTGCCACGTTCCCATTGAAGCGATCAACATCAATACCATTGTAAATGACAACTTTTCTGCTGCGACTCAACTCCAGATCTTTCACTTCCTCCTTGAGGTGCAAGAGAATATCGTTACTTACAGCATACAGCACTTCAACATTGCGGATCACCATGGATATAACTGCCCGTTTAATCCGGCCTAGAATGCCGCCAAGCAATTTGTCCTCCAATATTCCGTGGACGGTCAGAACATGGGGAACACGAACAAGCAGGTTCGCCGCGAATACATGTAGTGCAGAGATGAAACCATGGCTTTGGACCAATTCATGTCTCCCCGACTTCAACTCCCGGAACACAGCTCTCGTCATGGCCGAACTGTCACAGATTTGCAGTTTAATCCCCACTTCTGCTGCATCACGCCTCAGCGCCTCATCCTCATGCGTTGAAGCAGCAACAAGGGTGATTTCGTAACAGTCCGGGAGAAAAGGGTACACATATCTCATATACGTGCGGATTCCCCCGAGCGGCCATCGGGCAACAACCAGGAGCCTACGCCGTGTTTCATCTGCACACAACTCCTTCGCTATAAAATGAGAAGCCAGAACACCTATGGCACCAATCCACAACCAGTTGTAGCGGTAAAGGTTATGACCAAAATTACCGTTGAATAGTAACAACAAGATAGCCTGCATCGACGCTACTGAAACCAGTTTCAATAGCACCATATTTCTTGGCGGTGGACTGGACGCTTCCCTTGCCGCAATATATTCCCTGATCCGCCTGACAACCGAACGATGGCAACGATAAATACTAAACACCATAGAACCAAATACGATTACGCCAACGGCACCTAACTCACCTAGAATCTGCCCATAAAGATTATGTGGATTGTGTGCAAATTCGTAGGGGATACCTTCCCAGCTATATCTGAAATTATATGGACCTATGCCCAGCACGGGATATTTCTTGAAAGTTTTTACACCCTGCAGAAAACCATCGATACGCCCTTGCGCCGATGCATCGGCAGAAGCTGCTTCAGGCGCAATATCTTTAATAAAAATCGAAAGAAAACGGTTTTGCTGTTTCTCCGGCATCACGTTCCAGACTACTGCGAGTGAAAGCGATAGTACTACCACCGTAGTGAACTTTTTTGAACTACCCAGCACAAGGAGTACTCCGAAGAAAAGCGCCGCCACCATGCCGCTGCGCGATCCCGTATACATGATTGCCACAGGAATCAGCAGCGCATAGGCAAGAAGTATCAGTTGAATGATTCGGGAATGGGAACGCAACTTGAACATGGCCCAGAGATACGGCAATGAATAGACCATGGAAGCAGCAAAAGCGTTGGAATTGCCATAAGTACTGTCGATCCCCACAAGACGGGCCATTCCCTGCTGCCAGGAATACCGGTCATGGAGAAAGTACTCCCAGCACGATTTACCGACATAAAGCAGCATTATTGTCAGGTAAGCCAGAATAAACTTTTCCAACTGCTTCTCATCACGAATCGAATAGATGATTATGAAATAAAAGATCAGCAGTTTGAAATACTCAAAAATACCGGTAAATGCCGTTCCCATGCTGTAAGCAAAGAGGCCCGAGACAAACAGAACAGCAAAAAACGCCACTACCATTCTGTTCACTAGGTGGGGAATATACCGTTTGCCAGCATCAAAAAAAACCAGTGCCATCAGAGTCAGCATATAGATCCGTTCGACCCTGAAGGTACCGATGATCGGCCAAAACTCGTATGGACGGAAAATAAAAAGAAATAGGTATCCGACAATGCCCCAAAAGATCATGCTTCACCTTGTTTTTTAGTATTTAATGAGCGCTCACCCTTGAGACGATGGATCGCAAAAAGCGGCAACAAAGAAAGGGCAAAATATTTCAACACACCGCCCGGGTTTTTACCGATAGTCATGGCTTTCAGCATGTATTTCCGGCACTCGGGCATTCTGTCAATACTGAAATAATAGTACCCAAGATTATAAAACATAGATTTTAGACGTTCTTTTATGATGGACTTTCTCTCCAAATCGCTGTTAACAGCGTACAGGCGTTCCATCAACAGCACCGGAGCTTTCAAATAATCTTCACTATTGCCGGTTACGTTGGCGCCATGCTGGTTCCTGATCACCAAAGGTTCATCAAGAAAACCGATCTGGTATCGATCGGCCATCCTGAACCACAAATCAACATCTTCACAGTTACACATCGTAACGTCGAAGACACCAACCAAATCAAGGCATTTACTGCGCAGCATCACCGTCGGAGTGAAAATAAAACCTTCCCGGAGCAGATTGTTATAGATACTGCCCTGGGCGACATAACGGTAACCACGTTCACGCAGATAGGCTGCATGTACCATATCCCCGTCGACGCAGTGGGACATATCACTGAAGACCATCCCGAACTCGGGGTTTGCATCAAGAAAGCGCACCTGTTTTTCCAGTTTGTCCGGCAACCAGCAATCATCGGCATCCAGGAAAGCAATCAACTCGCCTTGAGCCAGCCCGATACCCTTGTTTCTGGCAGTCGATGGCCCGGCATTTTCCTGGCGCACACACCTGATCCGGTCGCCATAGGGTGCCAACACATCCCCGGTATTGTCACGCGATCCGTCATCAACAACGATGATCTCGTAATCCTGATAAGTCTGGGCCAGAACCGAATCAACCGCGTTGCAGATGAAATGCGCGTAATTATAGGTCGGAATGACCACACTCACCCGTGGTGTGCGCATATGTTTGTCATTACAGCCAGGTTCCAATGGCAACCCCTGATAAAGCGAGCAAAAGTGCAAATACTCTAAAATATATTTTTTTTCTGCGTAGTACACAGATCAGCAGCAACGTCAGCACAGCCGCCAGCGCTGCAATTCGGGTCGGCAAGGCAGCACCGGCATGCGAGATTGCCATGCCGACCACTAGAAACATTCCGACAATCCCTATAAAAACCGCGGTCGCAGAAATAAACATTTTTCTGTAAAAAGTCTGCGCCCGTGATGCCGAAAAATACTGAACCCGTGGATAGCGTCCCTGCCACCAGGGCAGCGCCAGCGGATGCAGTGCCAATCGGAGATACGAGCGATTGGATAAAAACCGGTTCGAGTCATAGGCATTGCCGGAAATGGCCGAAAGGACTTTAGTCTCGACATCCGGCTGTTCTTTCAGCCAGATCAGCAGTTCTTCAAAACGTCCCAGGTCGATTCGGCCTTTTTGCCGGTCTGATTCGACAAAATCGAAGGGATGAAAAAGCGGGATCACCGCCGTATCTGATGCGGGCAACCGGCGGACCTGTTCCAGCGCTTCACGCAGCTGAAGGATGCTGCAGGTATGGGGCACAAGAGCTACTGGGACATCCGAATCCGCTTCATCGAACATGGCGGCCGACAGGATTCTGAAACCGGCCGACTGCAGGGCCGACAGTGTATTCCGGTCATAGGCGTTGAAAGGGGGAATGAACGTATCGACAGGCCGTCCGCAGGCCTGCTCCAGCAACTCCTTGCCGGAACGCAACCGGCGGAGCTGTTCCTCGAACGCCAACCCGGCAAACTCCCGCAAACGGCCGTCCGGCTCGGGATTGTAATTCTGGTGATGATACCCATGCAGCGCCGGCTCAATGGTTCCGGATGCAACACCATCGTTAAGCAGCGCCGCCTTGTCGGCCGTCAATTCGCAATACTGCTGCCCGGCGGGGTCCCTCTCGTCTCCGCCGCAGACAAACGGCACCACACCGAATACGCAGGGCACCCGGTAACGCCGGAACAGATCAATCAGCTGTCTTTCAAGAGCGCTGTCACTCCGGGCGCTGAAATCATCATATCTGAAAATAACCGT
>JAJZQA010000081.1:0-2004 GCA_021810985.1 Deltaproteobacteria bacterium | reverse complement strand
CGCCTCGGGCCGGTTGCGCAGCCGGCGGTAGAGACGCACCAGCAACCGGGGTGTCAGCACACGCAGCACGCCGCGCCATGAAAATCGGTCTGGCGGGTACCAGAGCAGCGCCCGCAGATAATCCGCCAGAACCGCTCCCCGTGGGGCCAGCGACTCATTGCGGTAGGCCTTGTGAGAATAATGAAGGGCCTTGGCCCGCCGACGGGCCCGGAAACCGACGTACTGACCGAATTCCCGCTCGAAGCGCTCCCGGATTTCCCAGACGGTTTTTATCCGGTAGTCGGTCTTGGTGGAAACCTGGGCGGTATGGACCCGGTACCTGACCAGCGCTTCATCCAGCGGGGCAAAGGAGAAAAAACAGGCCACACGCAGCCAGTAGTCGAAATCCTCACTCATGCGCAAACGCTCATCAATCAGGCCGACCTTTTCAAACACGGCCCTTTTCATGATGGCCGAAGACATGCAGACAAAATTGTCAACGTAGAGATGATCGAGAATCATGCCGGAGTGCAGTCGCGGTTTATAGCCCCGCAGCACGCGGCCCTGTTCGTCAATCGTCTCACGCTGGCTGTAGACGACACCCGCATCGGGATTCCGCCGGAAGAGGTCCAGCTGTTTATCCAGTTTTTCCGGCAGCCAGACATCATCCGAATCGAGAAAAGCGATAAAATCGCCCCGGCTCTCCTGCATGCCGCGATTGCGGGTAAAGGCCGGACCGCCATTTTTGTGCTCCAGGAACCTGATCCGGGGATCATCATAACCAGCCATGATCGCACGTGCATCCCCCGGTGACTCATCACTCAGCACCAGCAGCTCCCAGTTTTTAAACGTCTGGGCCAGCACGGAATCCACCGCATCCGGCAGATAACGTTCGGTGTTGTAGACCGGCATGACGATACTGACCAGGGGGCCATCTTTGTTCATCGCTGTTTTTCTCCGGATAAAACGCGCTCTTCAACAAGCGAACGCAGCTTGTATCTCACTAAAACCAGGATTAAAACATTTGTTGTCAAAATCCAAAATAATCGTAGTAATCTCCAAGGCTGAAAAACGATTTAGCTTCAGGATTACCTGGCTGTTACGCCAATATCGCGCAGCATGGCGGAAAGCCTCACCAGATTGGTAGTAAACTCCCGCTCAGTAGTTCCACGGGCAAACGACTTCGGCACCAGTCCCCGGCGGGCAAGCTTCTTCACCAGGCCGCTGCCCTGGCTTCCTGCCTCCGCCTCTGCAAAGCGCCGCAGGGCAACCCGTTCAGCCAGATGCACCGGCGATTCGTCGCGTTGTAAACTTGCCGCAACCAGCGCCGCCACCACCTTACGATATTCCCCGGCGCCGATCTCCTCGATCCGCTGAAGAGGAACGCCGCTGTCAAAAAGGCCCGACGCGAACACCCCGCCGGAATTGGTCACAAAACCGGGCAGACAGACCACCCCTTTGGCATGCAGGAAATCCACCGCCCGGACGGTAAAAGGCGCATTAGCCACCGGCACGACCCAGCGGGCCCGCACGTCAGCCATGTTGCCGTCATTGATCGAGAGGATCCGGGCCGCCGGCACCAGAATATCCACATCCGCCGTCAGCACGGCCTCCCGCTCGATTTTTTCAGCAGCGGGCAGATGGAAAACCAGGCCGTCACCATGCTGCTTGCGCAGTTCGACCAGCTCGCGGTGCGAAAAACCGTCCGGGTTGCGAACCGCCCCCTGAACCGTCGAAAAAGCCACCACCCGGAACTGATCCTCCGGCAATCGCTCCACCAGATAGGCGCCAACGCTACCGAAACCCTCGATGGCCACTGTCAGCGGACGCTCCGGCTTCAGATGCTCCCGCACCGCAAAAAGCGCATTGGCAACAGAGATCGCAGTAAAAAAAGACGTGTCCGTGATCTTCCCCAGCGTGATGCCTGCGCCACGGTAAATGGACCGCAGCTCATCCGGCCCGCAATTCATGTCCATGCCCGGATAATACAGCCCTTTGTGGATCACCGGACCGAGACGACCACCG
>JAJZQA010000080.1 GCA_021810985.1 Deltaproteobacteria bacterium | reverse complement strand
GTCGGCAGCATAGATGGAGGCATACTTGACTGTGAAACCACACTGTTTAGCCACCTCGTGGGCAGCAACACCGGGTGCTCCCAGAATCGGAAGAATCAGCTGACGGTGGTTGACCACTTGAGCAAGTCCGCTTGATGTGACTCGCCGCACTAGTTCCTCTGTTCCAAAAGTTCCTTTCCCTGCTGCACACCAGACATTGATGCCGTATGTCTCCAACACCAGCATCCAAATATTGCACCCTGCCAGTGTTCGTCGCACAATGTCGTATGTCATCTTGTAGTTGGCGGTTACGACCACAGGCGACTCTGGGGTTGGCGTACCGATAGCGTACAGCCCGGGTGGGACCATGTAGCTCATTCGCTCAATGCCCCAGCGTGCCTTGCAGGCTCCCAGGTGATCAGCCAATGTCAGCTCACTTGATATGCGTGGCACTCGTCCTGCCGGAGTATCCAGCCACTCAATAAACCCTGACACTTTATCAGTGATTTCTCCGCCACCGGCGGAGGTAGGTGGCCCTCAACAGGGAGGCTTGTCCGGATTATTTATGTCCGTCGACGTACAGGTGACGCCCAGGTCCAGATTCGGTTTATCATTCGTTTCAGACAAGTTGCTTCTCCTCGTCAACGGGTGTTAAGGGGTATCGGGTGATTTCCCCACGTTACTTTCCGTTAGTAGCCAGTGTCTCTTGTATCCAGCCAATGACCGGCAGGTTGGCAACAAGGGCGTAATAGGCCATCTTACCATCGGTCCGGTAACTGACCAGATTGAGATTCCGCAGAAGGCGCAGTTGGTGAGACGTGGCCGAAACCGACAGTCCAATGACATGTGAGATGTCGCAGACGCAGAGTTCATCGACATGGGAGAGCGCCAGAAGTATCTTCAGCCGAGTCGGGTCGCCAAGGGCACCATGCAGTGCAGCAACCTGCTTGACTCGTTCAGTGTCCGGTAGCCAGTTCTTGATGGTCGTAACTAACTCTTCCTTGAAACATGGAACGGCACAAACACCGTTGGTTGAGGAGAGACTGTTTGATACCTGTTCCATACATACTCCATCATTTTGATACTTGCTCAAATATAAATTGATACACTAGATATCTTTTGTCAAGAGCTTGTCTTTCTCTTCCTCATGGATTTACCATTTAGTTCGATTTTGCAGGCATTGTGCACCTGCCTGTCCAGGATAGCATCAGCCAGGGTTCGGGTCCTGCGTGGCATCGTGCCTCGCCTTGATGGTTAATGATGGTGGCTTTGAGCAAGTATTCCTATCCAGACTTCGATACTGGATAGGATCGCATCAGCTAGTGAATAGCTTCAAACTCTGTCAATGCATAACCTGCTTATGTGGTGCTCAGCTTTTAGGGCGCATTCGGCCTTGGCAAGTTCACGCCCCAGTTAAGCGGCATAATCGAGGAACGTCACCATCTCCCGTTTGTGGTGATTGACCAACTTATATCGGGTTTCCTGCCATTCATACTTGACATACGACTAGCGAAAATACTATTTTAATTGTTGAATGATTGCTCAACTATTGAGGGTATAATAAATGCCGGAATGTGCCGTCTGTTCCATAAACCTGATTGACGAAGCCAAGGTTGCCATAGTTAGCAACGCCATGCCGTCAGATGCATTGCTTACTCGTCTGGCCGAGATATTTCGGCTCCTTGGCGATCCCACCAGAGTGAAGATTCTGCAAGCTCTGTCTATCGAAGAGCTCTGTGTCTGTGACATCGCAAGCCTTCTGGGAACCACCAAGTCGGCCATTTCCCACCAGTTGAGGTTGCTCCGTTCGCTGCGTGTAGTCAGGTTTCGTAAGGCTGGTCGTATTGTTTACTACTCACTGGACGACAGCCACGTGGAAAACCTGCTCCGGGAGGGGCTCAGCCATATTGCATCACAAGGGGCTGCTGCATGATACGAAAGATCAGCGTCGCTTTCACGGGTGGCGCAATTGGCGGTTTTGTCGACAGCTTCAATATCTGGTTCATGGGCAAGATTGGTATCAGTGACCTGATCGGATTGAGCATGAAGCCCGAATTTACCGCTCCCTGGCTCTACCAACGGATGGTTTGGAGTGGTATCTGGATGTTGCTGCTCCTTCTGCCGCTGCTCAAGAAAAAGATCGTCTTGCGAGGCTGCCTTTTCAGTCTGCTCCCTTCGGCCATGATGCTCTTCATGGTATTGCCAGAGATGGGCAAAGGAATGCTGGGGCTTGGTTTCGGAGCAGTTACGCCACTAGTCGTAATCGGGTTGAACTGTATCTACGGGATGATTGCATCCTTTTGGTTCAAGAGTGGAACTACCTGATATGAGACAGCGCGAACGCAAGAATGATCAAAACGTGGAGTGTCACGAAAAATGACCAGCACTATTCTTCTCGTAGAAGATGATCCCAGAATTGCGGAAGTCGCGATTGCCTATCTGGAGCGAGCCGGGTTCAGAGTGATGCATACATTTACGGGCCGTGAAGCTATGACTCTTGTCTCGACGGATCACCCTGCGTTGGTGGTCCTCGACCTCATGCTTCCCGACTTGAGCGGAGAGGCAGTCTGCCGGGAATTGAAAGAGCGTGCCGATATACCGGTAGTGATATTGACCGCCAAGGCATCGGAAGAGGAACGTTTGGCGGGATTTGCCCTGGGCGCTGACGACTACATTGTGAAACCATTCAGCCCGCGTGAACTCGTGGCCAGGGTCCAGGCGGTGCTCAAACGGTCAGGAACAACCGAGAGCGGCCTGCGACTCAGTTTTAACCAGGGTCACCTTGTTCTCGATGAGCACAACCACGCGGTGATTCTCAAGGGTGATGCCATCCGGCTGACGGCAGTGGAATTCAAGATCCTTTTCACACTTGCAGCGACTCCGAGCAAGACCTTTACCCGCGAAGAACTGGTAGATAAGGCCATGGGTTACCACTTCGACGGTTATGATCGGAATATCGACAGCCACATCAAGAACATACGTCAGAAGCTGGGTGACAGCACCAGGGCGCCGCTGTTTCTCATCACGGTGTACGGACTCGGTTATCGATTCGGCGGCGTTCGGGATGTTTAAAAAGTTCCTGCTCATACTGCTGTTCATGGCAGGTCTGGGAGTCTCTTCTTCGATCCTTCTCCGGGAATTGGTCGTGCGCGATTTTAACCGCTTTACCGAGGCAGAGCAGGAGGACCGGGTGTCCTGGGTGGTGGCCGACCTGGAATCCGCCTTTGTGAAGCAGAAAGGCTGGAATCCGGAGATGGCGGTCGAAGACGCTGTCTGGGCGCTTCAGCTCGGTCTGGATACCAGGGTACGGGACCGTGACGGCACAATCATCATGGAAACCTCCAGGGCCTTGGCATCGTTGGAACCGGAGCAGCGAGTTCGTCTCAAGGCCGCATCGATCTTCGCGCAGCTCGCAGGAACTGGAGAATTCCACGCCTATCCTCTGTTTCTCCATGGCGAAGAGATTGGCCAACTGGAAGTCAGATTTCTCCCCGATGCCCGGAACAGCTTCTTTATCAGCCGTACCAACCGCCTGCTTGCATACTCAGCCCTGATCCTCGGGGTTATTGCCTGCGTATTGAGTATTGTTCTTGCCCGCCGTTTAAGCCGGCCAATCGTCCGGATATCGCAAGCGGCGCAGAATATCAGTCAGGGCAACCTGACGGAACGGGTCGAGATACCGGGTAACGATGAGTTGGCCTGCCTTGGCCAGTCATTCAATACCATGGCGAACACGCTCCAGGTGCAGAACAAACTGCGCAAACAGATCTGCGCCAATCTTGCCCATGAGTTGCGGACCCCCCTCACAATCATGCGAGGTCAGCTTGAAGGTGTTCTGGATGGTGTAATTGCCAACGACGAATCGCGCATCCGGCTACTGTTGGAAGAGAACCAGCGGCTGACCACTATTGTCGCGTCCATGGAAGAGTTTTTCGAAGCGCAGGCCAGTGTGCTCAGCCTCGACATACATCAATTGCCGCTGCGGCAGTTGTTCGACAATCTGGCTCTGAACTTTGAAGTTGCAGCCCGTGAAAAAGGGGTCGTTTTCAGGGTGGAGTCAGATGATGAAACCATAGTATCTGCCGACCCCGACCGGCTTTCCCAGGTGCTCATCAATCTGATCAGCAACGCCCTTAAGGTTACGCCACCGGGCGGGGCAATCACACTCGGTGGAAAGCAGACCGCTTCCGGTTGCATTATCACCGTAACCGATACGGGCTGTGGCATTGCCGAAGAAGATATTTCATTAATCTTTGAACGATTCTATCGGGGCAAGGACGGCGGACTTGGCCTTGGACTGGCAATAGTCAGGGAACTGGTGGATGCCCATGGTGGCACCATTGAAGTCTCAAGTCAAAAAGATGCGGGAACGGTCTTTACCCTCCGGTTTCCATCTGAGCCGAAAACTCCACAATTCTCCACAACTGCTTCATAATTCTCCCATACTCACTTGCTATTCTGTCACCATCAGCATTGACACTACGAGGGCAAAGGGGAAAAGTCATGAAAAAGGGAATGGTCGCAGTTATCGCTGTTGCGGGGGCGTTGTTGGCAAGTTCGGTTGTTTACGCGGGCTGGGGTTGGGGAGGCGGCTGGTGTATGAGCGGCAACGGCCAAAATGTGAGCACTCAGAAGATGCGGAGCTTTCAGAAGGATACCTTGAAAACCAGGGAAACCCTGATGGAAAAGCAGCTCGATCTTCAGGACGAGCTCAGCGTGGATGTTCCGGATGGCAAACGGATAGCGTCGCTCCGCAAGGAAATCACTGGCCTGCAGAATCAATTGCAGGCAGCGGGCGACAAGTATGGCATAGCCGACTGGGGGATGAACAGCGGCTCCGGGCATCGTCAAATGATGAACACTGGCTGCGGATGCGGCATGTGTGGTTGGTAGCATATGACTCTACTGGAGAGAACAAACTCGCCAGGAAAATGGTGAACTAGATGATCGGTAATAATACATTATTCATAGGCGGAGTATCACTGCTTCTTGCCGCTATGTTGCATACCGAAGCTGCCGCTTGTCGTGAGTGTGGTTGTTACAATAGCGGGTATCGCAGCAATCAACGCTGGGGATGGTATGGGGCTCGCAAGAGCGTGCCATCAGCTGAAGAGGCGCGCCGTGATCTTACTGATTATTACGCTGACAGTGGTGCAAAGATCGGGAAAATTACTGATAAATCAGGCTATTACGAGGCTGAAATTCTTGATAAAGACAAGAAATTGATAGACAGAGTGATTATTCATAAAAAAAGCGGACGTATCCGGTCCATTCTATGAAGGGGAAAATAAAATGAATAAGAGAATATATGTAGGAGTCGCATTGGTTGCACTCTCAGGCGCTTTAGCTGGCTGTGGAGGCGGCAGTGGTAGTGGAAGTTCTGCCGCAGGGTCAAGTGTCGTGAGCGGCATCGTTGCTGACGGATATCTGCGTAATGCGGAAGTTTTTCTGGATATGAATGGTAACTACCAGTGGGACGCTGGTGAACCGAAAACTGTCAGTGGCCAGGGTGGTGCTTACAACCTGAACGTTCCGCCTGAACTTGTTGGGAAGTACCCGGTTGTTGTACGACCCATTGCTGGCCAGACCGTAGATGAGGATCACCCCTCCTCTCCGATTTCTAAAAGTTATGTCTTGAGCTCACCTGCAGCGCACACAGACTTCATAAGCCCCATGTCGACACTTATCCAGCAGAAACTGGCGGGCAATCCAGGGATGACCATGGTTGATGCCATGACCCAATTGAGGAGCCAGCTAAATCTTCCTGTTGGAGTTAATATGCTCGGCAACTATGTAGCAGGAACCCAAAGCGGTCCGAATACAGCGAGTTACCAAACAATGTACCAGGTAGCGACGCAGATGGCGGAGCTGATGGCTCAACAGGCACCTCTGGTCATGACAGGCACGGGGGTCAATGCGAGCCGCTATAAAACCATGATGGGACAGATGAACCTCTATATGCCGCAGATAGTTCAAAATGCCACAAACGGTCTTACAATTACCAGCCCTGCTATGACTACCTTTTGTAATCAGATGACCTCGCGGTTGCAAGGGACTGTAACTGGTACAGGTTTCTACAACTATTCTGCAATGTTCAGAAACTACACAAGTCGCTCATCTTACTGGAATTATAACGGTGGCAATTGGCAGCCGGGGGGAATGATGGGCATGCGTTGACGAAGAAAGGGAGGTTATCTAAAGGTCTCCCTTTCTTGTGATCAGAGATCTTACTGATGCAAACGACAATCAAAAGGAGTGGCCAATGGACCTGAAAACACCGTACGCTTTTGGAAAAACCGTAGACCTTTCGTATGCCGAAGCGGAACAAAAGGTGCGTGAGGAACTAGCAAAGGAAGGTTTCGGAGTGCTCACCGAAATCGATGTCAGGAAAAAATTTGCCGAGAAACTCCAGAAAGAATTCCGTGAGTATATCATCCTTGGCGCTTGCAACCCGCCCCTTGCCTATGAAGCACTGAACCGGGAAGTTAATCTCGGGACGCTGCTGCCTTGCAACGTCGTGATCTATACCAGGGATGACGGGAAGACTGCGGTCATGGTCATGGACCCGGTTGCTGCGCTTACCATGATTGGTAACCAGGAGATGGTTGAGTTTGCGAAAAAAGTCTCCGAAAAGATGGAGCGGGTGCTGGCCGCGTTGTAAAGGATTGTTGATCCTAAACACTGACTACGACTGTCTGTTGGCTGGGGTTGCTGGTGCCTGTAACGCACGCTGAGCAATACCTGTTACAAGCAGAATTGCATCTGCAACGCAGTTGAAATGAAATACATACAATTGAGGATGTGAATTGATGAGCAGTAAATGCAATCAAAATTCATGCAGCTGTGGTTCCTCCAGCGCACTTACAGTTCCATTGCCCGTAGCGGAGACAAGCATAAATAGTGGTGAAGGAGTTACTACTCGCTACCGGATTGAAAACATGGATTGCCCGACCGAGGAGGCGCTGATCCGCAACAAGCTGAAGAATTTTCCTGGCGTGACCGGACTTGAATTCAATCTTTTGCAGCGCACTCTGACCATTTCCCATACTCTGCCGTCACTGGAACAGGTGGAGGAGGCCCTGAAGTCGATCGGCATGGAGGTCGGAACATCAGAGTCTATGGACGAATTGCCAGAGGTTGAAAAGACCAATTGGTGGCCGTTGATTGTTTCGGGGCTGGCCGCTTTGGCGGCAGAAATCATCGAAATGCTGAGTACCGGCCATCACTGGCTGACGCTGCTTCTGGCCCTTGTCGCTATTCTGACCGGTGGTCTGGAGACCTACAAAAAGGGGTGGATTGCGCTACGCAACCGAAACCTGAACATGAACTCCCTCATGTCCATTGCCGTGACCGGGGCGTTATTAATCGGTCAGTGGCCGGAGGCGGCCATGGTCATGGTTCTCTTCGCCCTGGCCGAAGTGATTGAAGCCAAGTCACTCGACCGAGCACGAAACGCTATTCGTGGTCTGATGGCCATGACCCCAGAAAGTGCCACGGTGCAATTACCCGATGGAACATGGGGTGAGCTCCCAGCCAAGGAAGTTGTGCTGGACAGCATTGTCCGCGTTCGTCCCGGTGAACGGATCGCCCTGGATGGGGTAGTGACGGAGGGAAACTCAACGGTTGATCAGGCCCCGATAACCGGTGAAAGCCTGCCGGTGGATAAGAGTCCCGGCGAGACGGTCTTCGCCGGCACGATCAACCAGGCAGGGTCGTTCCAGTTCCGGGTTACGGCAGTAGCCAATAATTCAATGTTAACCCGCATCATCCATGCCGTCGAAGCGGCACAGGGGAGCCGTGCGCCGACCCAGCGTTTCGTTGACCAGTTTGCAAAGGTGTACACTCCGGCCGTATTCGCCGTGGCGCTGGTGGTGGCGGTCATACCGCCGCTGGCCTTTGGCGGCTTGTGGATGGAGTGGGTATACAAATCGCTGGTGTTGCTGGTCATCGCCTGCCCCTGTGCGCTGGTGATTTCTACACCGGTCACCATCGTCAGCGGCCTTGCCGCTGCAGCACGGCATGGCATCCTGATCAAAGGCGGGGTCTATCTGGAGGAAGGGCGCAAACTTACCTGGCTGGCGCTGGACAAGACCGGCACCATCACCCACGGCAAACCGGCCCAGACCGACTTCAAAGTGCTCGGCTCTATTGATCCGGAAGAAGCACGCAGTCTTGCTGCCAGCCTGGCCAGCCGTTCAGACCATCCTGTCTCCCACGCCATTGCCGTGGCAGCCGAGGCTGATGGCATCATGCTGAGAGAAGTTACGAATTTTTCCGCCTTGGCCGGTCGCGGCGCTACCGGTCTTATTGGCAGTCGCGTTTACCGACTGGGGAATTTCCGCCTTGCTGAAGAAAATGGCTTCAACGTTCCATACGTAACCGCCAGTATCGATACGCTGGAGCGTCAGGGTAAAAGTGTCGTCCTGCTGACTGACGACACCCATCCGCTGGCATTGTTCGGCGTTGCCGACACGATCAAGGAATCCAGCCGTGCTGCCATAACTGAACTGCACCGTCTTGGGGTGCGCACCATGATGCTCTCGGGTGATAACCAGCACACTGCCGAAACAATTGCCCGGGAAGTGGGTATTGATGAAGTACGGGCCGGCCTATTGCCAGAAGACAAGCTGAAGATCATCGAGACGTGTCAGGGTAATGGCGGTACTGTCGGGATGGTGGGAGATGGCATCAATGATGCGCCGGCACTGGCTCGTGCAGACATCGGTTTCGCCATGGGGGCAGCCGGTACGGATACCGCTATCGAGACGGCAGATGTAGCGCTGATGGACGACGATCTGCGCAAAGTGGCTCTTTTCGTGCAACTCTCCCGCACCACTTCTGCGATACTCAAGCAGAACATAATCCTGGCACTGGGGATCAAGGCGGTCTTTCTCGGACTCACTATTATGGGGCATGCCACCATGTGGATGGCGGTATTCGCCGACATGGGGGCGAGCCTCCTTGTTGTCGCCAATGGGCTTCGTACCTTATCGTCGATGGATGCACCAGTTGTCAGAAGCGAGATGACTTCCGATTCGGCAAAGAACCTTTGAATGGAATTGATGAAGATTGTCGAGGGTAGTTGGAAAGCTTAACACTCCGTCGGAGTGTAACAGCCTGTTATTTAAGGACTACCTGGCAAATTCAGGGGTGTGTTAACCTTTCTCTACGATTCTTATGTAAAACGGCACTCG
>JAJZQA010000079.1 GCA_021810985.1 Deltaproteobacteria bacterium | reverse complement strand
ATCACCCCCATGCCCGAAGAGCGGAAGAAATACTCACCACCATTGCACGGGAAGAAGTGCGCCGCTACGCGGACCATCCCGAAGAACTTGTCCAAGGACACGGCGACTTTCACCCGAAAAACATCCTGATCGGTCAGGACGTTCAGGAAAACCGCGAGACCCTTTTCGTCGCTGCGATAGATTTCGAAAGCTCATTACGCCTCCCGGCAGCTTTTGATGTGGGCTGTTTCCTGGCCCAGTTCCGGAACCAGTTTTTTCACCGTGAAGACATCATCCGGGACTTCCCCGAAACGGTCTTTCTCACAGCCTACCGGGAGGCCTGCGGAAACTGCGGAAACGATTTTCTCCGCCAGGTGGAGTTGTTCCGCGCCCGGGCAAACATGAGCATCGCGGCGTACCTGATCAAACTCGGCCTGGGCGGCAGTAACGACCTCTGGAGAGTTCTTCTGGAGGCGGAGAAGGCCATGACCGGCCGCTGAACCGGAAAAACCTGTTGCACTAGTGGCATGGCCAGGTTTTCCAGCTATACTTATCTTTCAGGAAAAAATTCAGGAATCAGGAAAAAACAGTCAGGAGGAGCCAATACATGATCAGCAAAAAGATGGTCCAGGCACTGAACAAACAAGTCAACAATGAAATCTATTCCGCATACCTCTATCTCTCCATGTCATCCTACACCAACTACATCGGATTGAAGGGTGCGGCAAACTGGTTCATGGTGCAATACCAGGAGGAAATGGTCCATGCCATGAAAATCTATGACTATGTCAACAGCCAGGGAAACCATGCCCAACTCGCGGCGATTGCCGCGCCCCCGGCTGAATTCGGAACCCTGCTATCCATGTTCGAGCAGACCCTGAAGCATGAGCAGTTCATCACCAATTGCATCAACGAACTGATGGATCTGGCCATCAAGGAGAAAGATCATGCCACCCAGATCTTCCTCCAATGGTTTGTGACCGAGCAGATTGAGGAAGAAGGTAATGACAACGATATCATCGCCAAACTGAAACTGATTGGCGACAGCCCGCAGGGCCTGATGATGATTGACAGGGACATGGCGGCCCGCGTCTTCACGCCCCCCGCAACCACCGCGGCATAAGTTTTGGGTCCTTGCGCGAAAGGATTTTCAGATGAAGGTACGACTCTGCGATAAAAACAAGGGCAGAGCCAAAGTCGCCAAGCGACTTGAGGAAGAAGTCCCGGAACTGGATCTCAAGATCAAGAAGTGCATCGACCTGTGCGATGACTGCTCAAAAACCAGGATTGCCCGGGTAGACGGGAAAAAAGTCATTGCAAATGAGGTTGACGAACTTGTCAAGAAGATAACCAAGGCGATCAAAGAGTAATCTGACGAAAGCTCCTCCTCTCGGCTCCCGGATTTCTGCTACACTCCCCCGCGGGGGAAGACTTTACTCCCCCGCCCCCCCTTCCTGACGGCAACTGTCATCCCTACTCCCGTGTCCAGTCTCTCATTTTCGGGAAACATGGTGCACAATGGCAGTACTGCAATTCCTCTTCTGTATTTCCATTGTTACCGGCGGAATAATTGACAAATTTTATCGGGTATGATATTCGGTAAAAAAAAAGATTCTTACCATGTATGTGGTCAACAAAGGGGCTTACATGTTTAAAAGGATGCGGGAGGACGTTCACGTAGTTTTCGAAAGGGATCCGGCGGCACGAAGCATTCTTGAAGTGATCTGTTGCTATCCCGGCCTGCATGCCGTCTGGCTGCACCGGATTTCCCACTGGCTGTGGAGCCATAAGGCGTACTTCCTCGGCCGGTTTGTATCTCACCTGGCGCGCTTTCTGACCGGGATCGAAATCCATCCGGGCGCGACCATTGGCAAAGGTGTTTTCATCGACCATGGCATGGGGGTCGTGATCGGCGAAACCGCGGAAATCGGCGACAACGTGACGCTCTACCATGGCGTAACCCTCGGCGGCGTAAGCCTTGAGCGTGTCAAGCGCCACCCGACCATTGACGAAAACGTCGTCATCGGTTCGGGAGCAAAGGTACTCGGCCCGTTTACCGTCGGCAAAGGCAGCAGGATCGGTTCCAATTCGGTGGTGATAAAAGAGGTCCCTCCCAATTCGACGGTGGTCGGCGTTCCGGGCAGGATGGTCATGGCCGCCGAAGCTCGCGCGGAAAAGACCGACCTGGAGCATGGCAAACTTCCCGATCCGGAAGCGAAGGCGATCGCCTGCCTCTTCGATCAGATCAGGGAACTTGAGCGGAAATACAGCGAGCTTGCCCAGGACCATGAGGCCCTGAAACGGCGGCTGAATGGGTAGTAGTGAAATGATAAAAAAAACGAACCAGCCGAAACGGATTGCCGTCGCCATGAGCGGCGGGGTTGATTCCTCGGTTACCGCGGCTCTTTTGAAGGAACAGGGGCACGACGTGATCGGCATTACCATGCGGGTCTGGGACCCGTCCACCTGCGGTGCAGCGGAAGAATCCGCGGAAGCCAGCTGCTGCTCGCCGGACGATGTGCGCGATGCCGGCCGCATTGCCGACCAGCTCGACATGCCCTTTTATGTGGTCAATTTCGAGGATGAATTCCGGCGTCTTGTCATCAGCGATTTTATCAGTGAATATTCTCACGGCCGGACGCCAAACCCCTGTGTCCGCTGCAATGAGCTGGTCAAATTCGGCCTGCTCCTGGAAAAAGCCCGGGAATTGGGCGCCGATTTTCTGGCAACCGGCCACTATGCTCAAGTGGAAAAAGGCGCCGATGGTTTTTTCCACCTGCTGAAAGGCCTCGACCCGAAAAAAGACCAATCCTATTTCCTCTTTGCCCTCTCCCAGGAGCAGCTGGCAAGAAGTCTGTTTCCCCTTGGCGGGATCACCAAACAGGAGGTTCGTGCCCTGGCGGCACGTTTTGAACTCCGTGTTGCCGAAAAGGGCGAAAGCCAGGAAATCTGTTTTATTCCCGATGACAACTATGTACGATTTCTGGAAGCGGAAAAGGATGCCCAAAACCTTTCCGGCACCATCATCGATCAGCAGGGAAACATACTCGGTCACCACCAGGGGACCTACCGCTACACGGTCGGGCAGCGCAGAGGGCTGGGCATCGCCTGGAAAGAACCTCTCTATGTCCTCGGTGTCGATGCGAAACGCCACGAAGTTATTGTCGGCCCCCAGGACGCACTCTATAAATACGGGCTGAGAGCCTCCCACATCAATTGGCTGATGCCAACACCGGCCGGAGAATTTACCACCAGCTGCCGGATTCGCTATCGTCACCAGGCGGTACCCTGTCGTGTCATGCCCTTGCCGGACAACCGGGTCGAGGTACTTTTTACGGAAAAGGAAAAATCGGTAACCCCGGGCCAGGCGGTTGTTTTCTATGATGAAAACCGGGTTCTCGGCGGGGGCTGGATCGATGAAGGACTATGAAGAAGATCTCCTTTGTAACCCTCGGCTGCAAAACCAATCAGTTTGAATCCGCCGCCATGACGGAAGCGGCCCGCAAGGAAGGCTACCAGGTCGTTTCCGCGGGGGAAGCGGCCGACATCTGCGTCATCAACACCTGCACGGTAACGGCCAGAACCGATGCCGAATCGCGGCGTCTGATCCGCAAGGCATTGCGGGAAAACCCCGCCGCACGCATCGTCGTCACCGGTTGCTATGCCCAGATCGCCGCTGAAGAAATCAGCACTCTGCCGGGTGTGGCACTGATCATCGGCAACACCGAAAAACGGGATCTGCCGCAGCTGTTGCGGAATCTTGGCGAAGAGCAGCAGATCAAAGTGGCTGATATTTCCAACATCCGGGAAACCGGGCCCCTCCTGCTCGAAACCTTTGCCGAGCACACCCGGGCCTTTCTCCAGGTGCAGAACGGCTGCGACTCCCGTTGTTCCTACTGCATCGTGCCCCATGTCCGGGGTCCCAGTAGAAGCGTGTCTCTCGACGATGCCCTGGAAGGCATCCGGACTTTTGCCCGGCAGGGTTTCCAGGAAGTGGTGCTGACCGGGATCCACCTCGGCGCTTTCGGCCTCGATCTCTCTCCACCGACCAGCCTGCGGGAACTCCTCTCACGCGCCGAAAAGGAAATGATCGTTCCCCGGCTGCGGCTCGGCTCCCTTGAACCGACGGAAATTTCCGCGGAACTGATCGAACTCATCGCACACGGCCAGACACTCTGCCCGCACCTCCACATCCCGCTTCAGAGCGGCGATGACGGCGTGCTCGCGGCAATGAACCGTCCCTACACCAGCGGCTTTTTCCGCGAACTGGTGGATCAGTTGACCACGGCGGCCCCCGATCTCTGCCTTGGCACCGACATCATTGCCGGTTTCCCCGGTGAAACAGACGAAGCATTCGAACGCGGCTACCATTTCCTGGAAGAGCTCCCCTTTGCCTACTTTCATGTCTTTCCCTTTTCCCCGCGACAGGGGACGCCGGCGGCAACCATGCCGGATCCGGTTCCGCCAGCGGTGATCAAGAAGCGGGCCGAAGCGCTCAGAGTCCTGTCGGTAAGAAAAAAAGATGCCTATTTCGAGAGATTCCTCGGCAGGGAGCTGGTGGTGCTCATCCAGCAAAAACGTAAAGGGGGAAGTCTGCGGGGACTATCCCGGAACTACCTGACCGTGGCAATCCCGGGTCACACCGCTCCGGTCAACACCGAAGTGAAAGTGCGGATTACCGGGATCGATAAGGATCAACTGATCGGCGTCGTTGTCCGGTAATTCTCATCATGCAACAATAGATGACATTGATAGGCAGGGACAGGCCCCTGTGCCTGCCCTTGAGGAAGGCTACCGCGGGGTCCGCCCCCACGGCGGCAGCCGATTCATCTTTATTTCTCTACAGCACTCCGGAGTTTCGGGTCAAGCAGATGGCGGGGCTGGACATTTGACAGGGCGCGGAGCATGCTCCGCTTCACATGGGGATTGTCCTTTTCCAGGGAACTAAGGAGCTCTTTCATCTTCTTACGTTGCAGATCAGCAACGCCAGAAACAGGGCATTTGCAGCAAACGACCGGATAGCCGTTTCCTTTGGCAAAGGGAATAATGTCCTTCTCCGGCACATAAACCAACGGGCGGATCACCGTGGTTTCACCGTTATCGGCCAGCATCTTTGCCGCCATGGCCTTCAGCGAGCCGACAAAAAACTGGTTCAACAGCAGAGTCTCGATGAAATCGTCCATGTGGTGCCCAAGTGCGAGTTTGTTGCATTTGAGTTGCTTGGCCAGAACATAGAGCGCCCCCCGCTTGAACCGGGCGCAAATGGAGCAATATGAAGAACCGGGCCGCCTCTTTTCCTGAATGATCTGGTAGTGTTCGGTTTTTTCCATATGATAGTCAAAGCCATGCTGGGCAAGATGCTCTTCGATGATATCGGCTCGATAACCTGGATAGCCGGAATCAATATTGATGGCCAGAAGCTCGTAACGAATCGGCGCCCTCTTGCGCAGGGACTCCAGGATGTGAAGCAAGGCGTAAGAATCCTTTCCCCCGGAAACTGCCACGGCGATGCGATCCCCTTCTTCAATCAGATCGAAATCAGCAATGGCCCTGCCCACTCCATTTTTTATTTTCATGTAGAGTTTTTCTTCCAGCACTGCGTATACCTCTCTTCTCCGTAGATTCCACTTCCAAAAAAATTCGCACTGAGTACCCTGTCGAGGCACCCTCAGGTGTTCTCGCCCCATCGCTCCGCCCCTACGCAACCCACGTCAGGAGCATCGCTACACCGTACCGGAAACCAAGAAAAAAAGTCAAGTATCCCGACAGGGGCCGGGACATCTCTTATACCAATTCCAGATCAAGGATGATCTCAAGGCGGCGAGGCGTACTGAAGAGTACGTTGAGCAGCCGAAGACGAGCCAACGCAGAGAGGGCCTTGATATGGGATTGGAATTACGCCAGGATCGTCACTTGCCGGGACTCGGCGGCTCTGCTATTGTGATGGAAGCGAAATTTTGTCAGTCAGCCTACCAGCCCTTTTGAAAAGGCCATTTCAGAAATGCCCCATACCCGTTATCAAATCATCGAGGTCGCGGTTCCCCTCCCCGTGGACCGAACTTTTCACTACAGCGTTCCGGAAGCCCTCAAGAGTTCTGTTTTGGCCGGAGTCCGGGTATTGGTCCCCTTTGGCCGGAGGAAACTGACCGGCTATGTGCTGGGATCAACCGCGGCAACAGCCGGGGAATTGAAAGATATCATCGAAGTTCTTGATGCCGAACCGCTCTTCACCACTCGGGAGATTGCACTCTTTCGCTGGATTGCCGGCTACTACCTCTTTCCACTGGGGGAAGTCATCAAAACCGCCCTGCCCTCGGGGATCAATATCGAAAGCCGCCGGAAAACGGTGACCGGCGCTGACGGCTCCTGGACCACAGAAGAACATCTCACAACAGGGAAAGGCATTCGCCGGGAACGATTTTACCAGGCAGCGGCAGGGGCCGCGGACAGCGCCGGGATTCGGGGAGCGGGCGCCAGGATTCTCCTCTATCTGCTGGAGAACGGCGGAACAGCGCGTTCAAAGCTCAACGAACTGTTCCCCAATCCTTCGGCACCCCTGAAGCGCCTGGAAGAACTGGGCCTCGTTACCATCGAAGAGCGTGAGGTCTATCGCGACCCGTTCCGTGAAGAAGCGGTTAGCAGCGAGACAGCCCTGAGCCTCAATGACCACCAGGCCGCTGCCTTTTCCCGCATCGCCGAAACGGTCTCCTCAGGAGAGTTTTCACCATTTCTCCTCCATGGCGTCACGGGCAGCGGCAAAACCGAGGTCTACCTCCATGCGATCGCTCACACCTTGAAACAGGGCAAGCGAGCATTGGTACTAACACCGGAAATCGCCCTCACGCCCCAGCTGGTACGTCGGTTTCGCGGACGTTTCAGCGAGGGAATTGCCGTCCTCCACAGCGGTCTGTCCGTCGGCGAACGCTACGACGAATGGCGCCGCATCCGGCGCGGAGAGGTCGCCATTGTCATCGGAGCACGTTCCGCGGTCTTCGCCCCCCTGGACGACCTCGGCATTATTGTCGTGGACGAGGAGCATGAGTCTTCCTACAAACAGTCCGAGGGAGTCAGCTACAATGCCCGGGACCTGGCCCTGGTGCGGGGCAAGCTGGAGAAGGCAACCGTGGTGCTCGGTTCGGCCACCCCCCTCATCACCACCTTTCACGCCGCGCAGGAAGGCCGGATTCAGTATCTCCCCCTGCCGGAACGGGTCCAGGGACGCTCGCTGCCGGAAACCAGGATTCTCGACACCCGACAGCTGAAAGGCGCGACTTTTTCGCCGGAACTGGTGACGGCGATTACCGAAAATCTGGCAAAGGGCGGGCAGACGCTGCTTTTTCTCAACCGGCGGGGTTTCGCCACCTTTCTCCAATGCAAGGACTGCGGCCATGTCTACCGCTGCCCCAACTGCTCGGTCACCCTCACCCACCACCGGGCAAAACAACGGCATTTCTGCCACTACTGCGATTATTCCCTGCTTGCGCCTTCGGTCTGCCCGGAATGCAGCGGCTCGGACATCGGCCTGTTCGGACGCGGCACGGAACGTCTGGAAGACGAAGTTATGGAACTGTTTCCCGGTGCCCGGGTAGCCCGCATGGACAGCGACACCACCAGCCGGCGCGGCGGTCATTCCCGGATTCTGAAGCAACTGGAAGAGGGAAGTATCGACATTCTCATCGGCACCCAGATGATCGCCAAAGGCCACGATTATCCCGGGGTAACCCTGGTGGGCATTGTGTCGGCTGATGCAACCCTCAATATCCCCGATTTCCGAAGCGCCGAACGCACCTTTCAACTGGTCAGCCAGGTCATGGGACGAGCCGGGCGGGGCGAGTCGCCGGGAAAAGTGATCATTCAAGGGATTGCACCCGACCATTATGCCCTGCTCCGGGCGGCGGCCCACGACTATCAGGGTTTTTACGAGGAAGAACTTGCCTTTCGGGAAGAGGCCGGCTACCCGCCATTCTCCTATCTGGCAATGGTCGTCATTTCCGGAACGGCGGAAAAGCCGGTTGAAAAAGGCGCTCAGGACGCGGCACGCTGTTTGCGGGAAGAACGGCAAGGCCTGAAAATGCGGACGGAGATTCTAGGCCCGGCGCCGGCACCGCTCGCAAAGGTACGCGGCAGATTCCGCTGGCAAATTCTGCTGAAGGCACACAATCGTTCCGAATTAAAACGGCTGCTGCTTGCCTTTCGGAAGGAATGGACTCCTTCGCGGATTTTACGGACCACTATTGACATTGACCCGGTTGACACACTCTGAACAGATATATTTCAGATGTCCGCTTGATTCGGCTTTCTCAATAAAAAAGCGTGGCTTTCCTTGACGAACCGCAAATTAACGAGAGAATTTGATCTGAAGACTTTTCTAGAAAAGGGGATGCAGATGAAAAAAGCCCAAAAGAAGAAAGTTCAAAGTCCCTCGTCACCAAACACCCCGCGCTGGATGCGTTCGAATCAGGAGATGACCGAAGAGGAAGTTGAAAAGTTCAAGAATATGAACTGGGAATGGTACTATAACTGCTTTCTTTACCTGGACGAACCGCTTGAAATCATGTGCAAAATCTGTGGCGGCTTGAACAACTTCCTGCCAGGAGAAATGAAGAAAAAGTGCGCACACTGCGGAATTGAATGTCATCGCTGTGATAAGAAGGAAGATCTCGACACGAAAACCTTTCACCCGGAAAAATGAGGGCAAAGAAAAGAGTGCTCCGTTCAGCGGCGATAGCGGCAATTCTAGCATGACCGTACTTCATCGGCCAGACACTCTTCCTCTACATCTTCGCGAAAAGAGACGCATTGGAGAGCTTCGATAGCAGCTCCTGAACAACCGCTCTGCCCACCCAGATACTCACGACAACCATTTTCAAGTATTTTCCACATTAGCTTTACCTCCTGCGAAGATACCCGTAATTCCAAAGGGGCTATTGTCAGAAGCATCGTGATCGTGCCGACACCGCTGGGGAATGAGCCGTAACCAACATTCCCTTGCCCGATACTATATATTTTGCTATATAGCGTATCGTGCTTTGAGTGCAAGAACTTCTTACCGTCTGCCGCGGCAAAGCACGACGCAAGGAAGCAATTCACATCAGCAAAACGGCCCGGAGGCCCCTCATGAAAACAGGTACTCACCAGATATTGTTCGCTTTTTTGCTGTATTTCTCCAGTTCGACAGGCTTCGCCATCGCGGCCTACCACCATATGGGCGAG
>JAJZQA010000078.1 GCA_021810985.1 Deltaproteobacteria bacterium | reverse complement strand
TGCCCACCTGCTTGTGCAGCGCAGCCATCAGATTGGGGTACCAGTTGGACGAGCTCTGTGCCCAGGGCGCCACGGCGCCATCTGCCAGGGAGCGGCCCTTGTCTGGAATGACCAGGTCCGGGTCCACCTCCAGGTGCGCTCCCAGGCCGGAACAGGCGGGACAGGCCCCATAGGGGCTGTTGAAGGAAAACATGCGCGGCGCCAGCTCTTCCATGCTGATGCCGCAGTCCGGGCAGGCCAGCTTGGAGGAGAAGAGCACATCCTCATCTGGCGCGTCCTTCTTCAGGATGTTGATGGTCAGCAGGCCGTCGGCCAGGTTCAGAGCCGTCTCAAAGGAGTCCGCCAAACGCTTGCCGATATCCGGCCGGACGACCAGGCGGTCCACCACCACCTCGATGGTATGCTTCTTGTTCTTCTCCAGCTTGATTTCTTCGCTGGTCTCATGCACCTCACCGTCCACCCGGACGCGCACATAGCCGCCCCGGCGGACCTCCTCCAGGAAGCGGCCAGCCGCAGGGCCGAGGCCCAGGCGGCCCGCGCCCAGGTGAGGGAACTCGAAACAGGCTATCGCAAGGAAGAAATTGCCCAGGCCGAGGCAGCCCTGCGGCGAGTTTCGGCAGAGGCGGAACGTCTCCGCATCGACTTTGGCCGCCAAAAAAACCTCTACCGGAAAGAGGTCATCTCCGCCCGCGACTTTGATGCCTCCCAGGCAGCCTACCAGAGCACTCAGGCGAGCGTCCGTGAAGCCCGGGAACGGCTGAAACTGCTCAGGAACGGACCACGCAAGGAAACCATCGAGCAGGCCCGCGCCCGGCTCCGGAGTGCGGAAGCGCTCCAGACCCTGGCTGAAACACGGCTGGGCTACGCCACCCTGGTTTCGCCGGTGAGCGGGCTGATACTGTCGAAAAACATCGAACCGGGTGAACAGGTGGCGGTAGGCACGCCAGTGATCACCATCGGCATACTCGATGAAGTATGGCTCAGGGCCTACATCAGCGAAACCGATCTGGGAAGGGTCAAGGTCGGACAGAAAGCCGCCATTACCACTGACAGCTTTCCCGGCAAGAAATATCCGGGAACCATTACCTTCATTTCGCCGGAAGCTGAATTCACCCCGAAAAGCGTGCAGACGGAAAAAGAACGCGTGAAGCTCGTTTACCGCATCAAAATAACCATCCCCAACCAGTCCCAGGAACTGAAGCCGGGCATGCCGGCGGATGCTGAAATTCAGTTGAACAGGGAACAGGGTGCAGGGGACAGTGGACAGGGGGCAGAACGAAAGGTTCAAGGCTGACATGGAAAGGCAAACCTTCAGCCTCGATGATCTGTGCAAAAATTCTCTCAGGTATAAGCCATGTTACACAGTGCCCATTACCCGGACAACCAGATGCCAGCAATCAAACTCGACAGCCTCACGAAAAAATTCGGCGACCTGACCGCGGTGTCTGCCCTAAATCTCGCCGTGGCCGAAGGCGAACTGTTCGGATTGGTCGGCTCGGACGGCGCCGGCAAGACCACGACCATGCGCATGCTCACCGCAATTATGGAACCGACTGCGGGAGATGCCTGGGTCATGGGTCACCACGTGGTGAGCGAGGCGGAGGCCATCAAGGAAGAGATCGGCTACATGAGCCAGCGTTTCGGGCTTTACCCCGATCTCACCGTGAAGGAAAACATCCATTTCTACGCAGACATCTACGGCCTGCCCCGCAAGGGTCGAGAAACGAAAATCGACGAACTGCTCTCGTTCAGCAACCTGACGCCCTTTCGGGAACGGAAGGCCGGCAACCTTTCCGGGGGCATGAAGCAGAAGCTCGGCCTGGCCTGCGCGCTGGTACACACGCCCAAGGTACTTTTTCTCGATGAACCCACCAATGGCGTTGACCCGGTCTCGCGTCGCGATTTCTGGCGCATCCTCTACAACCTGCTCAAGGAAGGAGTTACCATCTTCGTCTCCACCGCCTACCTGGACGAGGCTGACCGCTGCAATCGCGTGGGTTTGGTCCACAACGGCCGACTCCTTGCCTGCGACAGCCCCGAAAATCTCAAAAAACTGATGCGGGGCACAATTCTCGAAATCCGCACGCCCCGACCGCGCCTCGCTGCCCGGCTGCTCAGAGAAAAGCTCGGCGAAGTCTCGGTCACCCTGTCCGGGGACAAAGTGCACCTGGTAACAGATGACGCTGACAGAACGAGAGAGGCCACGGCAGATTTCCTGCAACAGAGAGATATCCCCTTGCTTTCCCTGCGGGCAGTTGAACCGGCGTTAGAAGACGTGGTCGTCTCGCTGCTGCAGCAAACAACCAATTCGGAAGGACAAACCCATGGCAATTGAATGGCACGAAGACCTTGCAACAGGCTCCATCGAAATAGACCTCCAGCATCGTGAGCTTTTCGAGCGATTCGGGAAATTTTCCGCGGCGTTTGACGAGGGCACGGAACCCCAGGCGCTCCTCGAGCTGCTCACTTTTCTTGAAGAGTACGCCAGGACCCACTTTACCTACGAAGAGGAAATCCAGGAACGTTACTCCTTCCCCGGCCTGGCAGAACAGAGAAAGTCCCATGAATTTTTCATGCAGGAGATCGCCGCACTGCGGGAGAAAATCGAGACCGGCGGTCCGTCACACGAGCTTGCCATATCCCTCAAGGGGAAAATGATCCGCTACCTGATCCAGCACCTGCGGAACGACGACCGGAAACTGGGTGATTTCCTTCGTGAGAAGAATTCGTGAACAGTGAAATCCCGGCCGTCACGCTCAAGGACATCAGCAAGAGCTTCGGGGACTTCGTTGCCGTGGACCATGTCAGCCTTGAGGTACGGAAAGGGGAGATTTTCGGTTTTCTCGGTCCGAACGGTGCGGGCAAGTCCACAACAATCCGCATGCTCTGCGGGATTCTTTCCCCCACCAGCGGCTCCGGCTCGGTTGCCGGATTCGATGTACATCGTGACGCGGAAAGGATCAAGGAACGCATCGGCTACATGAGCCAGCGTTTCTCCCTCTACGAAGACCTCAGCGTGGAAGAAAATATCGACTTCTACAGCGGCATTTACAAAATACCTCCGGACAGGAAAGCCGAGCGCAAGGAGTGGGTGCTCGATATGGCCGGGCTCCGCGCCCATCGCTCCGCCAAAACCGGCATTCTTTCCGCTGGCTGGAAGCAGCGCCTTGCCTTGGGCTGTGCCATTCTCCACGAACCTCCGATCATCTTTCTTGATGAGCCGACTTCCGGGGTTGATCCGATCAGCCGGAGAAATTTCTGGGACTTGATCTACCGCCTGGCGGAACAGGGAACCACCATTTTCGTCACCACCCATTACCTGGATGAAGCAGAATACTGCGACCGTTTGGGACTCATCTATCGCGGCCAATTGATTGCCCTGGGAACGCCGGAAGAGTTGAAGACCGGTTTCATGACGGAGGACGTCATCGAGATCAGCGGTGAAAACGTCCAGGAAGCCCTGGCGCATATCGAGAAGATAGAAGGCGTAAGACATGCGGCGCTGTTCGGCAGGAGGCTGCATGTCGTAGTTGAAGACGCTGAGCGTGTGCTGCCCGCCATGAGCGAGGCTCTGGCCGAAAAGGGTATCGCAGTGCAGGGGCTGGAGAAAATCCTGCCGTCTCTGGAGGATGTCTTTGTTTCCCTTATCGAGGCGCGTGATCGGGTGGAGGCACCGCAGCGGGTATTCAAGAGGTAGTGGCAGGAGGGGTCCATTTTTGTTGAAGGGTTTGATGGGTTTGATGGGTTTGATGGGTTGATGGGTTGATGGGTGTGGGTACTTTTGAATTGCCTGCTGGATTCGGATTGATATGAATATTCTACGCATCAAGGCGGTGGCGAAAAAGGAATTCCTCCATATTGTCCGTGACCCCCGGAGTCTCGGTATGGGCATCGCCATTCCCCTGCTGCTGCTCTTTCTCTTCGGCTATGCCTTGACCCTGGATGTGGACAGGGTTCCCCTGCTGGTCTGGGATCAGAGCAACACGCCGGAGAGCAGGGAACTGCTCGGCCGTTTTTCCGGATCCCGCTATTTTGACCTGCGGGCCGCCACGGACAACTACCGCGCCATCGACCGGGCCATCGACAGCCGCGAGGCCGTGATTGCCCTGATCATCCCGGCCGATTTCGCCCGGCGCGCCGCTTCCGGCAGAAAAACCTCGGTGCAGGTGCTGCTGGATGGCAGCGATCCAAATACCGCAACCTACGCCCTCGGTTATGCCCAAAGTATCGTCTTGGGTTTCTCCCGGGACATCGTTCTTCGCCAGATCCGACGCAGCACCGGCAGCGAAATGCGGCTCGCGCAGCTCGAAGTGAGGCCGCGAGTCTGGTTCAATAACGACATGGTCTCGCGAAACTACATTTTCCCCGGCCTGATCGCCGTGATCATGATGATCATCGCCGCACTCCTAACCTCCCTGACGGTTGCCCGGGAATGGGAGAGCGGAACCATGGAACAGCTCATCTCAACCCCGCTCACAGGACCGGAACTGATCCTGGGCAAGCTCCTCCCCTATTTCAGCATCGGCGTGCTTGATTTGATCCTCGCTGTTCTGGTAGGGGAATTCATCTTTGCCATACCGTTCCGCGGCAGTCTCCTCCTGCTCTTTGCCCTCTCGCTGATCTTCCTCGTGGGAGCCCTCTCCCTGGGGATCCTGATCAGCATCGTGACGAAAAGCCAGCTCGTGGCCAGTCAGCTGGCACTGGTGGTCACCATGCTGCCGGCTTTTCTCCTCTCCGGCTTCATCTTCCCCATTGAAAATATGCCGGTCCCGATCCAGGTCATAACCCATCTTGTGACGGCCCGCTATTTCGTTAACATCCTGCGGGGAATCTATCTGAAGGACGTGGGTCTGGGAGTGATGGCCGGACCGGTGGCTCTGCTCTTGGTCTTCGCCGTTGTGGTCCTGGCACTCTCGGTCCGGAAGTTCCGGAAGAAAATCGAATAGACGGAAAAATTTAACACGATGGACAGGATTTACAGGAAAACTTCTATTCCGTTCGACTTCGAAATTGCTCTCGCAATAAATGATTTTGTGTCTTACGCGGACAAATCTGGCCGCCCAAAAAACAATTTTTTTACTGTAGCGTATCCTTGTTACAGAGTAAAAACCCTTATCCTGCAGATCCTGTCCAACCTGTTCATTGTTTTTTGAGGTTTTTCCATGTTCGAACGTCTGAAAGCCATGCTGATTAAGGAGTTTATCCAGGTCCTCCGCGATCCGAAGATGCGTTTCATCATCTTCATCATCCCGATATTCCAGACCATAGTTTTCGGTTATGCGGTCAATACCGATGTCAGGGATATCAAGACCGCGGTCTACGACCAGGACAACAGCCCGGCGAGCCGGGATCTGACTGCCCGTTTCGCCGGATCCGGATACTTCCGGATCGTCGAGCATGTGTACGGTGACAGGAGAGTGGAGGAACTGATCGACCGGGGCACGGTCAAGGCCGTTCTCAGGATGAACCGGGGCTTTGGCGCGGAGCTGGGCGCCGGACGGGTGGCACCGTTGCAGATTCTATTGGATGGAACTGATTCCAACACCGCCGGCATTGTGCTCAACTATGCCGGAAAGATTGCCGCCGGCTACAACGACCGGATCCGCCTGGAACAGGCGGCGCAGGCCTTCGGCCCGTCCTTCCGGATTGGTGGCGTGGAGCTGGAAAGCCGCGCCTGGTTCAACGACAACCTGGAGAGCCGCAACTTCTATGTCCCGGCCGTAATCGCGAACATCGTCTTCATCATCACCATGCTTCTCTCCAGCATGGCCGTGGTACGCGAAAAGGAGATCGGCACCATGGAACAGATCATCGTCACCCCGATCCGTCGCGGCGAATTCATCCTCGGCAAAACCGTGCCCTTTATCCTGATCGGCTTCATTGATGTTGCCCTGATCACCCTGGTGGCCGCTTTCTGGTTTGACGTTCCGATCCGGGGCAGCATTCCACTCCTGTTCGGAGCAACCGCACTGTTCCTCATGAGCAGCCTCGGCTTCGGCCTCCTGATCTCCACGGTCAGCAGGACCCAGCAACAGGCCATGATGAGCGCCTTTTTCTTCATCTTTCCGGCCATGCTCCTCTCCGGGTTCGCCTTCCCGATCGAAAATATGCCGGAACCCGTGCAGTGGCTCACCTTTCTCAATCCGCTCCGCTACTACCTGGTAATCATTCGCGGCATCTTTCTCAAAGGTGTCGGATTGGCTATTCTCTGGCAGCAGTTTTTCGCCCTCTTCCTCCTCGGCATCGTGATACTCGGCTTTGCCGTGAGCCGTTTCAGGAAGACACTGTAACCTGCCAAGATCCTTCAGATTAGTACGCCGGCAGGATCCGGCCTTGACAGATCGGGTTAATTTATGGTTAGTTTAATCAGCCTGATTTCACCAGATTAGTCAGCCAACAGCAGCAATTGTCAACCTGACCGGACACTGTAGACCGTATCCCATGCGGTTAGTTCCGTCAAAAGGTGGTCCAGGAAATCACCCTCAACTACTGTAGCGCTGGGAGCGGAGACGAGACGTGCATGACGTGCAAAAAAGCAAAGTGGATCTTTCCATTCTCTATGTGGAAGACGAACTGATCACCCGGATGACCATTCATAAGATCCTGGCAACACGCTACACAACAATTTACCTGGCACAGGACGGCAAAGAAGGCCTGGAGCTTTTCGAACAGCATCAC
The DNA here is from genome assembly GCA_021810985.1 of Deltaproteobacteria bacterium. Classification (GTDB taxonomy): domain Bacteria; phylum Desulfobacterota; class Desulfuromonadia; order Geobacterales; family Geobacteraceae; genus RPRC01. The sequence goes on along the minus strand of JAJZQA010000078.1, from coordinate 2,561 downwards.
CCGGACATCATTATTACCGATACCCGGATGCCGGTCATGGATGGCCTCAAGATGTCGCAGGCGATTCGTGACGTCAACCGACAGATCCCGATAATTTTCACCACTGCCAATGAAGATTCCGACTTTATCGAAGCTACCATAAGGCTCGGGATCACCCGGAACATCATCAAACCAATTCTGCTCAAGGACCTTCTTGCCACTGTCGAGGAAGTCGCCAATAAAATCCTCGCCAACCGAATCCAAGCTGCGGAAGGATAGTCGCTTTTCTGTCATGCCCACCAGCCGCCGCCATGCTTGCCGTTCCTTGCTCCCCTACCCGCCTGAAGTCCGCACATATTTCAATAAACATTCAAGCTAAAACCTTACCATCCCTTACCTCTCCTGCGAGAAGTAGGCGCTTGTAAGCGAAACAGGAGGGGGATTTTAAGCTCCCCTCCTCACAAAGAAGGGGCTGGGGGTGGTTGGTTTTTTTGTCATCATGGCTGCAACGTAGAATTATATGAGCCAAGATACATTTTTCTGCTGTAATGTTGATACGAAAACATCTATACTTTCTCTCCAAAAAATCTTGGTACAACACGGGGAGGTCAAGAATGGGCCTGCAACTCGAGGGAAATGCTGATGGCGTGAAAGGGCTGATGAAAAAGGCACTGCCGAGGATACTTGGTCTGCTGGTCGTGGTGGTTGTGTTCTTCGTGTTTCTGAATCCTTTCGTGATCATCGGAGCGGGAGAACGGGGCGTTGTGCTCAATTTCGGTGCGGTTTCGCCAACGGTACTCGACGAGGGGCTCCATTTCCGAATACCGATCATGCAGAAAATTATCAAGCTGGATGTGAAGGTGCAGAAATCCCAGACCGATGCCGAGGCGGCCAGCAAGGATCTGCAGGAAACCTTCTCCACCATCGCTCTGAACTTTCACATCCTTCCGGAAAAAGTCAACTGGATCTATCAGAAACTCGGGGCCGATTTCAAGGAAAGGATCATCGACCCGGCGGTGCAGGAAGTGGTCAAGGCGGTTACCGCAAAATACACCGCGGTCGAAGTCATCACCCAGCGGGAAAAAGTTCGCTCGGAGATTCGTGAACTGCTGAAGCAGCGGCTGAATGTCTACAACATCATTGTCGACGATTTCTCCATCGTCAACTTCAAATTCTCCAGCCAGTTCACCCAGGCAATCGAAAACAAGCAGACCGCCGAACAGCTGGCTCTCAAGGCCCAACGCGACCTGGATCGGATAAAAATCGAGGCGGAGCAAAAGATCGCCCAGGCCCAGGCCGAAGCGGAAGCTCTCCGGCTGCAGAAGGAAAACGTTACAACGCCTTTGGTGAAATTGCGGCAGATTGAAGCAACCTTGAAGGCGATTGAAAAGTGGGATGGGCACCTGCCGAAGGTCACGTCCGGGGTGATCCCGTTCATTGATGTGAAGAATCTGGATAGGGAATAAGGCAGAGACAACACGTCGGGGCAATCCAAGGATTGCCCCGACGATCAAGTACGGAGAGAGTTCCAACAGGGAAACCAGCGCGATCAGTTACAAAGTTACCTTCATATAGTCGGCCACGGTATGAATATCCTTGTCGCCACGCCCAGAGAGGCAGACCACGATGGTCTTGTCTTGCGGCAGGGTCGGTGCCAACTTCAGGACATGGGCAATGGCGTGCGATGACTCCAGTGCCGGGAGGATCCCCTCTTCCTCGGTCAGAATCCGGAAACCCTCCATGGCCTCTTCATCGGTGATGGAGACATAATCGGCCCGGCCCGTGTCCTTCAGCCAGGCGTGCTCCGGCCCGACCCCCGGGTAGTCAAGCCCGGCGGAAATGGAATGGGCATTGGCGATCTGGCCGGCCTCATCCTGGAGGAGATAGGTCTTGTTGCCGTGCAGCACCCCGACCTTCCCGGCACAGAGCGGCGCAGCGTGCTTTCCGGAGGAAATCCCGTAGCCGGCCGCCTCAACCCCGATCATCCGTACATCAGTCTCTTTAAGGAAGGTATAGAAGAGCCCCATGGCGTTGCTGCCGCCGCCGACCGCCGCCACCAGGTAGTCCGGGAGCCGCCCTTCGGCCTTCTCGTGCTGGAGTTTCGTTTCACGGCCGATAACCGCCTGGAAGTCGCGCACCATCATCGGGTAGGGATGGGGACCGGCCGTCGTGCCGATCACGTAGAAGGTCGACTTCACGTGGGTCACCCAGTTTCGCAGTGCCTCGTTCATAGCATCCTTGAGCGTGGCGGTGCCGGAGAGAACCGGCGTAACCGTGGCACCGAGCAGCTTCATGCGGAAGACGTTCAATGATTGGCGGTGGATATCCTCCTCGCCCATGAACACCTCGCACTCCATTCCCATCAGGGCGGCAACCGTTGCCGTGGCAACGCCGTGCTGGCCGGCCCCGGTTTCGGCAATCACCCTTTTCTTCCCCATGCGCTTGGCCAGAAGTCCCTGGCCGATGGTATTGTTGATCTTATGGGCACCGGTGTGGTTAAGGTCTTCCCGCTTCAGGTAGATCTTGGCCCCACCGAGCCGCTTGGTCAGCTTTTCAGCAAAATTGAACAAATATCCGAACGC
>JAJZQA010000077.1 GCA_021810985.1 Deltaproteobacteria bacterium | reverse complement strand
CTTTTTTATTAAGAGCCTGTAAGTACCGTTAGACCTCTCCAGTGTCAACGACCGATCACCATCTTCCAACCAAAGCAAGCAGTGCCGTATCTCCGGAAACCAACGGAGCTATGGCGACCCTGCTCTTGCCGGCATGATAATTCGTTACCACCCGTCCGCACAGTTCTCCAACCGCCGCCCCCAAAATAATGTCACTAGCCCAATGCTTGTCTTTCTGCATTCGGGAGAAACCGACAAAGGTCGCACCCAGGTAGTAGAGCGCCTTACCTGCCAGATTGCCGGTTCTTGAGGACATGACCGAGGCCATGGCAAAAGAACTCGCCGTGTGCATGGAAGGCAGGGAATCGTAGTCCGATTTGAATTGCAGCGGCCGAAAACTGCCTTTGTCGTTGCTGGCGAATGGCCGCCCTCTCCCGATGGCCTGCTTGAGAATGAAGCTGGTCGCGTCCGCGAGCAGAGCCGCTTCACCAAGCATCTCTCCCGTTTCCTGCCATTCGGCGGAAGAAGCCAAACGCCCGCCACCATACACGGCCGCGGCCACCCCGAGATGCACGAACGGGTTGCCGAGACCACTTCCCACATCGGCGACCGTGTTCAGCGTCCCGCTGCTGGACCCGTGCAGTTTGTTCCGTATATCCTCATCGAATACATAGGTCAACGCCACCCCACCCGCAACAGCCAGGGTGACAAGCGGCCCGTAGTTTGCTGTGTCAACGGGAGCCGTTATTACATCAAGACTCTCGTTGCCCAAACGCACCAAACCCTCTTGGACTTCCGTGCCGAATGAAACCGGCTGCTCTTCCGCAAATGCTTGCGATGTCAGGCATGACAACACGAGAAAAATTACCAGAACAGAACGCATGTGACTTCTCCTTCTTGTTAATTTACTGGATACGTCCTTACTCCGGAGCAACGAGCTGGTTCAGATTTGTGTCCAATGAATTCCCCCAACTTCAGATGTTGGCTAATGGGTCGCGCCTTCTCCATTGGCAGGCGCCGGGATCTCATCAGATTGTTGCACAGGTTCCGCTGCTCTTTCTTCGCTGCTCAACCCTGATTCCGGCGCCGCGGGCGGTAGTGCGGTATCGCTCTCTTCACTCACCGCTGCTTCTTCCGGCTGTGGATCAGCACTCCCGGCACTGCTCATATTCTCAAACAACTCTTCCTTTTCGATGCTTTCATCAACTTTCCGCTGCAGGCCGGCAATATTCGGCTCCTGTGCCAAGGCGAGCCGGTACTCCCCCGCCGACAGCACCCCTTTCCGTCGCAGCAGCTTCAGAATCATATCGGAGCGTCGCACCACCTTGTTCAGATTCCGGTAGGGATTATAGGCAACCCGTGGACCGGGGAGCATCGCGGCGAGAAAGGCGCACTCCCGCGGGGTCAGTGCCGAGGCCGGTTTGCCGAAGTAGTAGCGGGCGCCGTGTCCGACCCCATAGACCATTGGGCCCAGCTCAACCACGTTCAGGTAGAGCTCGAGAATCCGCCCCTTGGTCAGATTTTCCTCCATGCGCCGGGCCAGGATGACCTCTTTGATCTTCCGGCGGATAGTTTTTTCCCGGGATAAAAAGAGGTTTTTCGCCACCTGCTGGGTAATGGTCGAGGCGCCGCGATCGAAACTTTTCTTTTCCAGATCGTGCTTGATGGCGTCTTTTATCGCCTTTACATCAACTCCCTCGTGGCGGTAGAAGTTCTCATCCTCGGCAAGGATGACCGCCCACTTCATTTCCGAAGGAATTGCCGCTGATGGCGTCCAGTAGCTGTTTTTCGGCCCGATCTTCAGGGGGTGATAATTTCCTTTCCAGTCTTTTACCTGGATCGTCATGGTCTTGCGGCGATTCTTGAGGGTGTCAACCGAAGGGAGAAAGAAGAGGGACATGCCGATATACGCTGCAAAAAGTGCAACCAGGCCGGCTCCAATCAGGAAGATTTTTTTCTGGTTCAACGTGATTTTCAAAAAAGTACCTCTGCTGAAGAGTCTCCGCTATTTCGGAAAGGTCCCGGAAAGAGTTGAGAAGGAAGACGAAGAATAACGGCTCTCGCATTCTCTCCCTTGCCGTCTTTACGTATTATTTCTGAATTTTTGTTTCCTTGGAACGAGAGTTTTTTGTCTTGGGCGGGTTTTTTTCACTGGCCGTTTTTGCCATGCCCACCGCCATTTTGATGGCGGCGGCCATGCTGAGAGACGAAGCGCGCCCGGTTCCGGCCAGGTCGTAGGCGGTGCCGTGATCCACGGAGGTACGGATGATCGGCAATCCCAGGGTGACGTTGACGCCATCGTGGAAATGGATCAATTTCAAGGGAATCAGACCCTGGTCATGATACATGCAGACCACGCCGTCGTACTCTCCCTGGATTGCGAAATGAAAGAGCATATCGGCGGAAAGCGGGCCACGGGCATCGATGCCTTCGGCCCGGGCCGCAGCGATTGCTGGCGCGATAAAGCGGCGTTCTTCGTCTCCGAAGAGGCCCTTTTCGCCACAATGGGGATTCAGAGCCAGTACCGCGAGCCGGGGATTTTTCCGGAAATAGGTGTGGAGGCTGCGGTGGGTGATGCGAATGGTGGAAAGAACCTTGTCGTAGGTGATCAGGCGCGGCACATTGGAGATAGCCTCGTGAATGGTGACAAGCGTTACCCGCAGACGGTCTCCTGCCAGCATCATCACGTAATCGCTGCAGCCGGTCAACTCCGCCACCAACTCGGTATGTCCAGGATAATAGTGTCCGGCGCGGTTCATGGCTTCCTTGCTGATCGGTGCATTCACAAGCGCTGCTGCTTCGCCGCTCAGGCACAGGGAAACCGCTTCCGTGATATAACGATACATGGCATCACCGGCATCGGAGGACGGGCCGCCGTATTCCATATCTGTTGGCGCCAGGCGGGAGAGTGGCCGGAGGTAGATAGTGTCTTTGGTGCTTTTCGGCGGCAGTCCTTCAGGAAGGAGTTCCAGTCGCAGCGGCAACCGGGTAACGGCGAGCGCCCGCTCCATGGCCGCCTGGTCTCCGAGCACCAGGGGACGGCAAAGGCCTTCAATCTCAGGATTCGCCAGGGCCATGGCGATTATCTCGGGACCGACTCCGCAGGGGTCTCCCATGGTAATTGCAATTACAGGCTTTGTCATGATAGCTTTCTCCCTTGTGCGCCAGTGTATAGCATCGAATCGGCAATTATGCCAGAAAAAGTACCGTTCCCGGATGAAAACTACCTAGCAGTCCCGCCCAAGAGGTCACCCATGTTCCATCGAGCGGTTTCCGCGCAAAAACGCTTCATTGACTCGCTTTTGAACAGAGTGTAAGATCATAGTTCCAGATTTGATACCACCTTGAATGTCTGCCTTGTTTCACGGCCCCGGTCCGCGGTTCTGGTTCCTGCCGTGGAGGAATACTACCGTAGTTTGCAGGGGTTGGCCGGGCTCAGGAAGTGAGGCGCAGCTACCAGCAGGGTACCATAATGAATACTTTCCGGCCGTTATCCATCTTTCTGATATTTCTGCTGCTGTTTCCCGTGGCAGGCCTTGCGCAACGCAGTATGCCCGTTGATGGCGGCAGGGTCACATCCGGTGTCGGCTGGCGTCTCGACCCCTTTGGCAGCGGCAGGAAGGTCTACCATCGGGGGATTGATATTGCCGTTCCGGAAGGAACGCCGGTTTTCCCGGTGCAGAAGGGCACCGTCTATTATGCCGGTCCCTACAAAGGCTACGGAAATCTGGTTGCCGTTAATCACGGCAATGGGGTCTTGACCCTCTACGGCCATAATGCCCTGGTTAAAGTTACGGCCGGCGATCGCGTGGACAGCTCTACGGTCATTGCTCTTTCCGGAAATACCGGGAGGTCGACCGGTCCCCATGTCCATTTCGAGGTGCGGGAACTTGCCGGTTACGACAAGCTACGTCATGAAAAACTTGTACAAGACCTGAAATTTATCGTCGAGAACAATATCCACGAATTGTTTAATGATGCCGTAAGCGGCCAGGGTGGCAGCGAAGGTGAGATGTACCTCCCTCCCGATATCGACGAGTAATTCCAATCCCCTATCAAAGTCCTCTCTGCGTTGGCTCATATTCGGCTGCTCAAGGTACTCTTCAGTACGCCTCGCCGCTTCAATCCTCGCCGCCTTGAGATCATCCTTGATCTGGAATTGATAAAACTACCCTCCTCAGCGCAAGAAAACCGGTTCTCGATCAGCGGGCAACCAGTCCCAGAATCAGGTGCAGGTAGCAGGCAAGGTCACCGATTTCCTTACGATCATTTCCCAGATCTTCTCTCCAGGAGATATCCTCTTTTTCATCCTCCATGCAGCGGCTCATCATTTCGCAGGCCTCGATGAATGCATCATGGGCCTTGGTCCGGGCGGCATCCATGAGCACCCGTTCCTCCGGGGTTGACAGCTGCCAGTCAACCCGCATGCGGGCGTAGTCGGACGCCTTGCGGAACAACGCCATTTTAACCGTCAGCAGCCGCGAGCTGCCGATTGCATGGGCGATGCGAGTTGCCTTTTCCCAATCCATTTTCAATCCTCCAAAGATCCCGGCAGCGTACATCCCGGGGCGGTTGCCAGCCATGTTCATGGATATAGCACACCTTTCCCCCCGAAAGAAAGAGAAAGGACCGTTTTTGCTCAGGGTTCATCGTGGTGCCGGGTCCGAAACAGATCCTACATTAGACAGATATCCGCCACGATAAGGATCAGAAGCAGTGACAGATAGCCGTTGGTCGCGTGAAATGCCTGGATAAAGTGGGACTTGAAGAATAGCGCGCGAATGAGAATGGCAAGAAAGATGGCCCCGGTAAGGAACGCTAGTACGGCAAATCCCGCCGAACAGTAGCCGAAAAACCAAAGTGAGAGAGATAGCGGGAGCAGCGCTGTCGCATAGAGCAGGATGAAGGTTTTCGTATAGCCCTTGCCCAAAGCTGCAGGCAGCACCGGCAGTCCGGCTGCGTGATAGTCCTCCTGGTAGCGGAGCGCAAGTGTCCAGAAATGGGGGGGCTGCCAGAGGAGAACGAGAAGAAACAGGATCAACCCGTCCGGGCCGATGTACGGCTTGAGTGCAGCATAGCCGATCAGCACCGGGAGGGCTCCCGGGATGCTGCCGGGAATGGCGCCGAAAGGAGAGGTCCGTTTCAGGCGGAGCGTATACGGGCCCAGGTAACCGAATACCGCCGCCAGTGTCAGCAGCGTGACCAGGAGATTGAAATATACCACTGACACCAATAAACCCGCAACGAGCAGAGTCGTGGCCAGCAGGACCGTCTTCGTCCAGCCGAGCATTTCCAGTGCCCGGATGCGGGCAGTGAGGCGTGGCATCCGGCAGTCCAGGGAATAGTCGAGTACGCTGTTGAGCATGGCGGAGCCGGCGGCGGACAGAAGCAGTACCGCTCCGCCGGCCAGGGCTGCACCGGCTGCGGGAAGCCCACCGGCCGCCAGAACCATGCCGGTGAATCCCGACATGGTCACGAGTGCCAAAATTACCGGTCTGGTGAGGAGCAGCACTGAGGTGAGCGGCCCCGGACCCTTCCCTCCTCTCTTGCCGGTAGCGGCTGGTGTGGAACGACGAGCCCCTATTATGACAAATTCTCCTGCTGTCGGATTTCACTGCCCCAGAGGTGGAAAAAGGACACCAGGATCGAGAGAGCGACCAGCAGATGGAGTGCGGTTGCCAGGTAATACAGCCCTGAGAGCACCACCAGCGCACCTACGGCGATCTGGCCGAGACAGAGACAGAGCAGTCCGAGAAGCATTTTCCGGTAGCGGAAGAAACCCGGATCGAGGAACGCGGCAACGCAAAGCATCCCGATCGTCACGAAGATGAGGACGGCAGCCAGCCGATGGGAAAAGTGGGCCATGAGCGTACCGCTCATGTTGCTTGGAAACCAGCTGCCGCGACAGGTCGGAAAATCCGTGCAGGCCAGACCGGCATTGGCATGCCGCACATAGGCGCCGAGGGCGGATTGGGAAAAGACCACCAGGCCCATGCCGAAAAAAAGACCGGCACGACCGTGCAGAGAAAAGCGGGCCGGGGTTTCCTCACCATTGAACGACGCCATGTAGAAAGCCAGAAGCAAGACCGTGAGTCCGATCATGAAATGCACCGTGGTGAGCTGGACCGGCAGTTCCAGCAGGACAACCGCCCCGCCGATCAGTATTTCCGTGCCGACGAGAGTGACTGCCGCCAGGGGCACGGCCTTGGCCAGACCCAGGTAGGAGCTGAATCTCTTCCAGGAGAGAACCAGGAGAAAAACGGTCGCCAGGGCGGCGATCAGGCGGTGCGTATATTCCATCCAGATATCGAGCCGGAAGGGCGGAAGGACTGTCCCATGGCAGAGCGGCCAGTCGGGACAGGCAAGCCCGGCCTTCAGCCCGGCCACCAGATTGCCCCAGATGAGGAGCAGGAAGAAGAGTGCAACGGTGATTCTGCCCAGCATAGTAAAACCTCCAAGAGAAACGGTTTTTATAAAAACCAAAAACTCAAAACTAAAGCTGATTAGCGTTACTCTTCCGCTGTGAGTCCCTTCTCCCTCAGGGAGAGGGAACTGCGTAAAACCATAGCGGAAAATTGACGCTAATCAGCAAACTAAAAACTTCCTTTAACGAAATAACGTGTCCACCAGGGTTCCGCCGATAATCAGCAGCAGAAAGCCGAGGGGAAAGAGGGCAAAGGCCAGGACCAGCCGGTTTTCGTGCCGGAGGTGCATGAAGAACAGCGCCACCAGTGAGGCCTTGAATGAGGCGATGAGCATTGCCACCACCACATTCATCATTCCCAGATTGACATAGGAAACGAGCCAGGTCACCACGGTCAGAACCAGCAGTGCCAGCCAGATGAAAATATAGGTTCGGTAGGCCTTTGCAGGCACCATCTTCAGCATACGAGATTTCCTTTGCGAGTCATGCGCCGCCCTTCCCAGGGGATGAAATAACCGGCGAATCGCCGTTACCCGACGAGATAGAGCAGGGGAAACAGGTAGATCCAGACCAGGTCGACGAAGTGCCAGTAAAGTCCGGAAATCTCCACCGGGGTCGAATACTCTTCGGAGAATTTTCCGCGGCAGGCCAGAAACAGCACCCAGGACAGGGCCGCGATCCCGGCAACGACATGGATGCCGTGCAAGCCGGTCATCATGAAGTAGAGGGAGAAAAACAGGTTGGTGCCGGGGTAGAGACCGTGGGCGAAATCCTCGCTCCATTCCACATACTTGACGCCAAGAAAGCCGCAGGCCATGGCAATGGTGAGCCCGATATAAACTCGGGCAGCCAGCTGCCTGCCCCGTTTGATCGCGGCGATCCCGAGGGCCACGGTGAGACTGCTGGTGATCAGGACCACGGTATTGACCATGCCCAGCGGCCGGCTCAGTTTCAGGTGTTCGGTGTAGAACAGCTCCGGATATTTCATCCGGTAGATGATGTAGGTGGTAAAGAGACCGCCGAACAGCAGGACCTCGGTGGCCAGAAAGGCCCAGGTGCCGAGTTTCGCGGTTTCCAGGCCTTGTTCGGGAGATTCGGCTTCATGAGCGGCGCTTGAGTGCCCGGCTCTTTGTTCCTGATCAGTCATGGTCGCTGCCTTTCTTGGTGCCGAAGTTATACGGCCATGAGGTAACTACCGGAATTTCCGCGAAATTATCTGTCGGAGGAGGGGACGAGGTTTTCCAATCCAGGGTATTCGCATCCCAGGGGTTATCGCTGGCCGGAGCCCCCCGGAACAGGGAACGGAACAGGTTCACAAACATCAGCACGACTCCCGCTGCCAGAAGCCAGGAACCGACCGTGGCCACGATATGGAGGGTCTGAAAGCGGACCGGATACTCGGCCCAGCGCCGCGGCATGCCTTCCACACCGAGGATGAACATGGTGAAAAAGGTAAGGTTGAAGCCGAAGAAAATCAGCAGCCAGGCGGACAGGGCTTTCCGCTCGCTGTACATCCGCCCGAACATCTTCGGGAACCAGTAGTGGAGGCCGGCAAAAAAGCCCATGACGGTTCCGCCCATCATCGTGTAGTGGAAGTGGGCCACGACGAAGTAGGTGTCGTGCAGGGGGACGTTGGTGGCCAGGGCGCCGAGAAACGGCCCGGTCAGGCCGCCGATGATAAAGAGGAAGATGAAGGTCAAGGCATAGAGCATCGGCGCATCGAGGCAGATGGAGCCCTTGTAGAGGGTGGCGATCCAGTTGAAAACCTTGATTCCGGTCGGTACGGCGACGAAGAAGGTCAGGAAGGAAAAGATGACCGCGGCAATGTCGGACATGCCGCTGACGAACATGTGGTGGCCCCAGACCAGGAAGCCGATAAAGGCGATGGCCAGTGACGAGTAAGCGATGCCCTTGTAGCCGAAGATCGGTTTGCGGGCGAAGACCGGGATGATCTCGGAGATGATGCCCATGGCCGGCAGGATCATCACATAGACCACCGGATGGGAGTAAAACCAGAAGAAGTGCTGGAACAGCAGCGGGTCGCCGCCTTTGGCCGGATCAAAAAAGCCGATGCCGAAGATCCGCTCCGCAGCCAACAGCAGGAAGGTAATCCCGACCACCGGCGTGGCCAGCACCTGGATGATGCTGGTGGCGTACATGCTCCAGATGAACAGCGGCAGCCGGAACCAGGTCAGGCCCGGGGCACGCAGCCGGTGAATGGTGACGATGAAATTCAGTCCGGTGAGAATCGATGACATGCCCACCAGGAAGATGCCGAAGGAAAGGATCGTGACGGCGGCCCCGGTCTTGGCCGAGTAGGGGGTATAGAAGGTCCAGCCGGTGTCCAGAGGGGTTGCCAGGGACGCCAGGGTGACGATGATGCCGGCCAGGAAGATCCAGAAACTGAGGAGGTTGAGGCGCGGAAAGGCCACATCGCGAGCCCCGACCATCAGCGGGATGAAGAAATTGCCGAGCGCCGAAGGGATGGCCGGGATGATGAAGAGGAAAATCATCATGATTCCGTGGAGGGTGAAGAAGACATTGTAGGCCTTGTCGCTGAACAGCTCCTCGCCGGGGTACATCAGTTTCGCCCGCAGCAGCAGGGCGAACACCCCGCCCACCAAGAGGAACAGCAGGGTGGTGACCAGGTAGAGCAGGCCGATCCGTTTGTGATCCAGGGTATAGGCCCAGGACCGGAAACCCTTTTCGGTCAGATAGCCGCGATTGACGAGGGGAGCTGTCTGTGTTTCAGTAGTCATGAGTTTTCATCTTTCCTCTAACCCCTCCCGGCCTCCCCTTATCTAAGGGGAGGAGTGTCAACGTACCAACCTACATCCATAGGGGCGGTCATTTTGTTCCCCCTCTTATGTAAGAGGGGGTCCGGG
>JAJZQA010000076.1 GCA_021810985.1 Deltaproteobacteria bacterium | reverse complement strand
CTCCGACGTGGCCAAGCAGGGCGCAGCCTACCGCGACAAGGTGTTCCCCGCCATGGTTGATCTGCGCGGAGACATCGACGCGCTTGAGGCCATCCTGCCGGATGACATCTGGCCGGTGCCGACCTACAGCGATTTGTTGTTTAACCTGTAATTGCGTTTTCTACACAGCATCGCCAAAAGAAGGGGGGCCGATTGGTCCCCCTTCTTTTGTTATTCATAAAGAATGACTTTTTCACCCAATTGAGGAGCAGGATGGTTGTTTGAAAACAATAGTTTGCCCAGAAGCAAATCCTCCTACCGGCTTGACGCGAGCACTCCCCTGATTCGGTCGAGCTCGGCACGGGCCAGTCGGTATTCCAGCGAAACATGCAACTCCTCCATTTCCGCTTTTCTCAGTGCCGCAACCGCTTCGGCATATTTTGCCGCCGTCACGGTCCCTGCCTTCAAGCCGTTTTCGCTGTGCCGGGCATTTTCCCTTTGCAGGGAAAGCGCCTCTCGGGCGACGTCAATCATCTGCTTCGAACGTTCCAGCTTCCGGTACACCTTGTCGATTTCGATCCCGATCCGTTTGTCGATCCGGGCCAGGTTTTCTTGCGCTTGCGACTGTTGGGCGACCCTCTGACCGATTTCTCCCTTTCGCTTCCCCCAGTCGAAAATGTTCCAGCTCAGCTCGATGCCGACGAAGTCGACGTTGTTGTCGAGAAACGCCGCTCCGTCCTGATAGCCGTGCTTGGCAAAGAGCGTTACATCGGGGATGTACTCGTCCTTTGCCGCCTTGACCGCGTGGCGTGACTTTTCAAGCATTTCGCGGGCCGCCAGGAGTTCACCGTTCCTAGCGCGAGCCTGTTCGTATGTCTGGTCCTTTAATGGTTCCGTCAGCTCCGGCAAATCTGCGTCGGTCACCTCCAGGACAGTGTCACTGGGCAGACCCAACACGTCGTCGAGTTCCTCTGTCACGTCAGAAATACTGTTTCCCACGACGAGGAGCGCCTGCCTGCTCTGGAGCAGATTGGCCTTTGCCGCGGTGACCGCCACGTCGAGTACATTCCCTGCTCTCACCGCCGCCTCGACCTCGCGCAGATTCTCCTGCGCCGCTGTGAGCGAGGCCGAGGCGGCTTCCTTTTCCTTGTAGGCAATCAGCAAGGTGTAATAAAGCTGATTTACTGCATAAACCGTCTCGTTTTCCGATTTTTTCAGCTCTGCTCCCGCAATGCCGCGATCCGCCCGGGCAATCTCATTTGCTTCATGAATCTTGAAAAGCTGCGTTATCGGCTGCGCAAGGGTGGTTTCGCTGTAAAAGATGGAGGAGTCACTCTGGCTTATCTTCATATCGCGGTCCGGAAAAGGGGTTCCGCCGAGATTTCCCAGACTTCCGCCCGGAACGGTGACAAGTTGCTTGTCCGACAAAGCCATATACTTGGTGTTGTTGGTGAGTTGCGGAAAATATTGGGACCGGGACGAGACAATTTTCTGATCGCTTTCCGCGACCTTTGCCCGACCGATCTTGAGCACCGCGTTCTGTTTCAGGGCCAGTTCAACCGCCTGCGACAGGGTGACCGGTTCTGCAAAAGCCTCCCGCCCCCCAGCGAAAAGCACACATGCCGCGATCGCCACAGTGACGGTCACGCCCGGTTTGCAGACACCACCCTTCGTGGAGCGGGATTTGACCGCAACGAAGATGACCGGAACGACCAGGAGCGTAAAGAACATCGAGAAGATGAGGCCGAAGGCGATGACGCTCGCCAGCGGGCTCCAGAGGCTCGACCCGGAAATGATCATCGGTGTCACTCCCACCGCGGCGGCCATGGTGGTGAGGAAGATGGGACGCAGCCGCCTGGCCCCCGCGTCCCGCGCAGCCTGCTCCAGGGTTTCTCCCTCGGCGACCCGCTCGTTGCAGTAATCCACCAGGATGATGCCATTTCTCACCACGATGCCGCACAGGCTGATGAGCCCCATGAACGCGGTGAAGCCAAAAGGGTTGTGGGTGATGAGGAGCCCGAAGATCGCCCCGAAGAGGGTGAGCGGGATGGAAGCCATCACCACCAGCGGGTCGGAAATGTTCCTGAACTGCACCAGCAGGACCAGGAAGATCGCTACCAGACTGATCCCAAGGGCGCCGACCATCTGCGGAAAGGTCTCGTCCTGGTTAAATTTCTCGCCGCCGTAGTCGATCCGGTAACCGGCCGGTAATTCCATCGCTTTGATCTTCGGCATTGCCTCCTCCAGTATTTTAGAAGCGTAGTGTCCCGGCTTCACAAAGGCCCGGATGGTCAGGGTGCGCACGCCGTTCCTGCGGACGATCCTGCTGGTCTGCCACTCGGGTGCAAGCTGGGCAACGGCGCGGAGCGGCACCCTGGCACGGGTCAGTTCCGAGTTGAGATAGGTATTGCCGATATCCGCGAAATTCGAGCGGGAGGCCTGGTCCAGCCGCAGTTTGATATTGACGGCGCGGTCCCCTTCCCAGAAGGTGCTCACCGCACCGCCGTCGAATGCCCCGGCCAGGGTCTGCGATACCGATGCGTCGGTTATGCCGAGACGATTCGCCAGCTCGTCGTTGACCCTCACGTCCACCATGTACGAATCGTTGAAATAGTCGCGGAACACGTACTGTGCATTCGGCATGCCCTCCAGTATCCCCTGCACCTGTTCCCCCACCCGCTTCAGCTCGGCAATATCGTCACCGGAGATCCGCACCTCGATGGGCGCCTCCGTCTGGGCCCCCTGCTGGAGTTCCTTCACGATCACCATCGCCTCCGGCGCCACTTTTGCCAGCGCCGGACGCAGTTCCTTTACCAGCCGTGTGGTGTCCTCTATCGAGGCGGTGTTGACGATGAACTGTCCGTAGGCCCCGTCCGGTTGCTGCGGGTTGACGTTGTAGTAGAATCTCGGGGAGCTCTGACCGACGAAGGTGGCGTAGTGGGAGACACCTTTGCTGGACGCAAGAGTTTTTTCGATCCGTCCCATGACCGCGTCGGTGGCCTCAATCCGTGTTCCCTGGGGCATCCAGACATCGATCACGAACTGGTCGCGCTCGGCCGAAGGGAAGAACTGCTGCGGCACGAGGACAAAAAGCATGATCCCTAAGGCAAAGGCACACACCCCGAAGGTGAAGGCGAGCCACTTCCTTTTCATGAAGATATTGATCCCGACCCCATAGGCATCCTGGAGCCGGTCCAGCAGGCTCTTCTTCTCCGGGCCGTGGGTCTCTGCAGCATCATGGTCGTGCAGCCCTTTCTTGATGAAGAATCTGCAAAGGAGCGGGGTCAGCATGATCGCCACTATAAATGAAACCGCCAGAGCGATCGCAACGGCGATGGGAAGCGCCATGATAAATTCGCCGGACGAGCCGGTGATGATCAGGAGCGGCAGGAAGGAGGCAATGATGGTAATGGTCGCCGTGAGGACCGGGACAAAGACATCGCTGGCGCACCGCCAGGCCGCCTCGGCCTTCGGCACCTTGTGGTCCAGGAGTTCCACGTAGTTGTCGGCGATCACGATGGCGTCGTCTACTACGATCCCGAGAACCATGATGAGCGCTGCGATTGATACCTGGTGCAGCGCAATCCCTGCCGCGTTCATGACGCCAAGGGTGCCGCACAGGGTTACCGGTATGGCCAGCGCGGCGATGAGTGCGACCCGCAGTGGGAGGAGTACGATGGTGACGATAACCACGGAAATGATGGCCAGCAGGAATTCGTGGCTCAGATTCGTGATCCGCTCCTTGACGACACCCGGCTGGTTGGCGACCAGGTCCAGCTTGACGTCGGGGGGAAGGAGCATCTTAAGGCGCTGGAAGACCTTATCCAACTGTTCGCCCAGTTCGACGACATTCTTTCCCTTCTGCATCTCGACGGAGAGGAGCAGGCACGGGTCGCCGTCGTAGCGAATCATGAAAGTCGGGTCCTGATAGCAGCGTTCCACCTTGGCGAAGTCCTTGATATAGAGAGGGTGACCATCCTTGGAGACGTCCACGAGCACGTTCCGGATCTCGTCTTCAGTATTGAAGATTCCCGTGGTCCTCATGGGGATCTTCGACCGGTCAGCCTCGAAATTCCCGCCGCCCTGGATGGTGTTTCGCTGCCTCAGGGCGTTCGCGATCTGGCGTGGATCGGCAAAATACTGCGCCATCCTTTCTAGACTGCCGGTGATCCGGATTTCTTCCGATTGGTTTCCGTAGGTGACGATTTTCCCCACCTCGCGGACGGTGCGCATTTCGTCGTGGATCTTGTCCGCAAAATCCCGCAGCTCCCGATATCCGTACCGCTTGCCGTGGACGGCTATCAGCATGGCGACGGTATCGCCGAAATCGGAGTCGACCACCGGCCCCATGACACCGGCGGGGAGTTCGGTGCTCTTAACCACATTCAACTCGTTGCGCAGCTTGGCCCAGAAGACGTCGGCGTTCTTGACGTTGTCCTCCAGTTCCACGTTAATGATGGCCACGCCGGGACGGCTCGTGGAATAAGTTTTTTCCTTCCTCACCTCGGGAAACTTGAAGATGTGCTTCTCAAGGGTCTTTGTTACCTGTTTTTCCACCTGCTCGGAGGTGGCTCCAGGGTACATCGCGGCCACCAGCCCTGTTCTGATAGTGACGGTCGGATCTTCCGTCCGTTGCATCTTCAGGAAGGCATGAATGCCAACTATGACGACCATTGCGGTCAATATGAGGGTAACAGCGGGATAGCGAAGCGAAAACTTTATCGGTTTCATACAATTTATCCTCTCGCCGGTGCGGTTTATTTCCGAACCGTCTGTTCAGTAGCCGATACGGTCAGCCCATTTCTCAGCTTGGTCTGCCCTGCCAGAACGATCAGTTCATTGCCGGAAAGACCGCTCTTTATCTCGACGTTCCTGTTGACTGCCGTTCCGATTTCCACGCGCTTGGTGTAGACGCGCTTCTGGTCCGGGTAGTAGACGTACACCTGCGTTGCTCCCTGCGGATCGCATACCACCGCATCTCCGGGAAGGGTCGCCATGGCTATTGTCCGGTTCCCGAGTATGGTCGCTTCCGCCACCATACCAACGCGCAACTCGTGCTCTCGATTGGCAACACTGATCCTGGTCATATAGGTGCGGGTGTTGGGGTCTGCTGAAACGTTGATGACACGCACCGTCCCCAGGAACGACTTTCCCGGGAGGGCGGGAACGGTGATGTCCGCTTTCTGGCCTATCTTGACAAGGCGCACGTCCGTTTCCGGCACGCCGACATTTACCTCTATCGGGTCAATCTGCACGATCTCGAAGGCGACGCGACCCGGAGAGGCGGTATCACCCGGCTCTATGGACCGTTTCGCGATGTAGCCGCTTGTGGGCGCGCACAGGGTCCCATCCGTCAGTCGTTTCCGGGACAGCTTTTCCGATGCAACCGCCTGCTCGTACTGTTGCCTGGCGGAATCATAGGAGGCCTTGTATTTCTGGAAGTCGTTCGGTGCAAGGCTTTTGGAGTCATACAACATCTTCATCCGTTTAAATTCGTCTTCCGCCCGTTCATAACCGACGCGAGCCTGATCGGCTTGCGCCCTGGCAGCCGCCAACGCCAGCCGGTAATCGGTCGGATCGATGGAGGCGAGGACCTGCCCCTTTTTTACGTATTCCCCCTCCCGCAGCCCCACAGATAACACTTTGCCGGAAACGAGGAAGCACAGCTGCGCGGGGGAGTTCGGTGTCGAGACAACTCCGCTTACTGAGATGGTTTCCAGATCCTGAACCTTCTGTACCCTTCCCACGGTTACGGGAACGGCCTCACCGTTAGATTCCGTCTTCTGCCGCTCACGTGTGCAGGCAGACAAAGAAATACCCAAAATGAACACGGAAACAGTCACCAGAGTGGATTTGAATATGTTTTGCATGTGTTGACTCCTTTTATTGAGCTCATTTGAGGCTATTGCAACAGGCTTAGAAATTGCCCCCTCCCTTGACTGGAGGGGGTTGGGGGGGTGGGTGAAGCTGCAAAATGCTGACTTCATGGCAACCTCCCCCTCACCCTAACCCTCCCCCACCAGGGGGGAGGGGACTAAAAGCGGTGGGCAAGTTCCAGCAGCCTGTGCCGGGCCTTTTCGTGATCCCCCTCGGATACCAGTTCCGGGTCATCCCCCTCAAGGAACATTATATCATGATGTGCCACCCCGAGAAAACCGAGTACCGAGCGCAGGTAGGGTACGCTCAGGTCTTGCTCCTGCCCGAACTTGAAAGGCGGACCGGCATGCAAGTGCAGAGATTTCCTGTGCCGGTCGGAAAGTATTCCTTCCGCCCCACCAGGCGTCAGACGATAGGTTCGATCGGGGATACAGATCGCGTCGATGTACATCTTGAACTCGGCCGGGAACCAGAGGTTGAGACTGTGAGTCACAAAGACGTACTTGTCACAACGGCCAAACTGGTCGGCGAGACGCCAGAGCCGACTCATCTTGCGCCGCTCTTCTTCCGAAAAGAGGAGGACGTAGTCCTCGCCTTGCTTGATCCGCCCCAAGGCGTTGAGCACGTCCTGGTCGACGCGCTGAATGCTGTCACGGTACAGGTCAAGAACCTGCACCTCATCCTGCGGATTCCAGCGAAGATACTCCTCCAGGAACCCATAACCGAGCGCAAGGGTGCGAGATTTATCCTGAGCCCTGACATTGCAGGTGACGTAGAGCAGGTTGGCCATGATGTTCTCCTTGGATTTGTTTTTCCTTACCCCTCTTATTGGCAATTAGTGTGCCAACTTTTTTGTCACATTATTTCAGATAGTTATAAATATTTCCCCAACCAAACTACGACATTTGGCAATATTGATTGCGAATTATTGTGAAATATGACAACACTACAAAATATTGTAATATATGCTGTGAATATAGACAGAGATACTGATACCGTTCAGCGCGGTAAGAGATGAAGATATGGACAACCACAATGAATTCCTCAGGGAGATAACCCTTAGGATCTGTAGCAGTCTGAACATAGAGGAATCGTTACGTAGTACGTTCGAATACCTGCGGGAGCATGTTCCACTCGATGTGTTGGCTCTTTTCATCATCGATGAGCGGTTGGGAGCGATCCGGCACATCGCCCACGCCTTTGAAAACGGCGCCATGCTCCCTGATGAAATCATCCCGCTGCCGGAGGGAATGCTTGAAAAGATCGCGGCCCGGAATTTCTCAGCACCCTTTATCGTGGATCCGAGAGAGGCCGGAATATTCCGCCCCCTCATGCCGCTGGTGAAGTTAGAAGGAAAGACAGACCTGATCGTCCCTTTGCGTTTGAATGGGGTGCTGCTTGGCGGGCTGACCTTGCGCGCAGGGGGAGAAGGAAGGTACAGCGACAAACAGGTTGAACTTCTCGGATATATCGCCAAGCCGTTTGCGATTGCGCTTGCCAATGCCCTCGCCCACGAAGAGGTGCTCCGCTACCAGGCCATACTGTTGGACGACAAGCGCTTCCTGAACCGCGAGTTGCACGACGGCGCTGCGGACGAGATCATCGGAGGCAACACTGGGCTGCGTAACGTGATGGAAATGGTTAGCCAAGTAGCGCCGCTCAACAACATGGTGCTCCTCCTCGGCGAGACCGGAACCGGCAAGGAGATGATCGCCAATGCGATCCACTTCTCCTCGCCCCGCAAGGACGGTCCATTCATCAAGGTGAATTGCGGCGCGCTCCCGGATAATCTGATCGACAGCGAGCTGTTCGGCCACGAGAGGGGGGCGTTTACCGGGGCAGTGGCCGGGAGCAGGGGGCGATTCGAGCGGGCGGACGGAGGGACTATTTTTCTAGATGAGATCGGAGAGCTTCCGCCCTCGGCGCAGGTGCGGCTCCTGCGGGTGCTCCAAAACCACGAGGTGGAAAGAGTAGGCGGAAAGCGCCCGATCCCCGTCAATATTAGGGTGATTGCGGCGACTCACCGCAACCTGCAGAGCATGATGACGGAAGGGAGCTTTCGCGAGGACCTCTGGTACAGGCTGAGCGGCTTTCCCATCGTCGTCCCGCCAGTGCGGCAGCGTAAGGAGGACGTTCCAGCCCTTACGCGCCATTTTGTGGCGGTGAAGAGCAAAGAACTCGGGATGGCGGTTCCACCCTCCATCGCGCCAGGGGCACTGCTGCGGCTGATGGAGTACGACTGGCCCGGCAACGTGCGCGAATTGGAGAATCTGGTTGAGCGTGAATTGATCCGACACCGTAGCGGGTCACTAACTTTCGATACGATCCTCCCGCGCGAGGTGAGAGAAAAGATTCCTCTCAACACCGACAACGACCATCAATTGTATCCACTCAACTTAGACGCGGCAATGGCAGTTCATATGAGAGAAATACTCAAATTGGCCAAGGGGAAGATTCATGGACCAGGTGGGGCGGCGGAACTATTGGGAATGAACCCAAACACGTTGCGGTGGCGCCTGGACAAGCTCGGCATCAGCTATCGCCGCCGGGACCGGGGAAATAAGGAATAAAAACTTTGAAGCAGTATATCGAATGGGTTCTCAGATATGGTCGAATAACCCGCCGCTCAATTGGAAGCACATTGCGGTGCGCCAGTTAGCAGCACATTTTATTCCTTTGACGTCCGTCGTTCGACGGAATAGCATGAACCAAATCAAACCGCAAACACCAACACCGCAGCCAACCAGCCGCAGACCTCCCCCAACTCGCAAGACGCTCCCAACACATCGCCAGTCACACCGCCTAGCGCCTTGCTCGCCTTGAACCGGAGCCAGAAAGCAGGCAGCATCGCGGCACCGAGGATAATCAGCCCAGCCGACCAATTCCACCAGATAAGCGGCGCCAGCAGAAGAGCACCCAGCGCCAGTTCCCTCAAGCCCACCTTACCGACAAAGGCATGTCCGGTGCCGATCTCCCGAGGGTATTGCGTGCCGCAGGCCAGGGTGGCCATGGCCCAGCGGGCCGCCACTGGTGCGGCGAGCAGGGCAAAGAAAAGCGGCTCCCCGCCGTTGGCAACAAGTGCGGCAAGGCAGGCAACCTTCAGGGCAAGCAACAACACCAGTCCGATCACCCCAAAGGCACCGGTGGCAGAATCCTTCATGATCGCCAGCCGTCGCTCCGGGGTCTGCCCGCCGCCCAGTCCATCCAGCAGATCAGCCAAGCCATCGAGGTGCAAACCCCTGGTCAGCCAGGCCCCACAGGCCACCAACAGCACCGCACTCACCAGCGGGGGAAGCCCGGCCCAAATAAAAACCCAGGCGCATCCGGCCAGCACCCCGCCGATCAGCCAGCCCGCCAAGGGGAAAAAACCAGCACTCCGCTTGAGCCCGTCAGCAGGCAACTCCGCGGGCAGCCGCACAGGCACGCCCTCGCCTTCCTCGCCCTC
>JAJZQA010000075.1 GCA_021810985.1 Deltaproteobacteria bacterium | reverse complement strand
AAATTTGGCGCGGCCTTTTTTTGTCTGGTGATACCGGTAAAGGGGGAAGCAGTATGGAGATGGATTTTTTTGCAACAGCAGCCAAAGGTGTGGAAGAAGTTCTTGCCGCCGAAATTGAGCGATTGGGCGTTTCGGATGTGACCCAAGAAAAGGGTGGCGTCCGATTCAAGGGGGGCATGAGAGACTGCTATCGAGCCAATCTCTGGTTGCGCACCGCGCATAGAGTACTGGTGACGGTTGCTGAATTTGCCTGTGAAACCCCCCAGCAATTATATGACGGGGTCCGGTCCATCTCCTGGCAGCAGTATCTTACACCTGACCTTACCCTTGCGGTCTCCTGTAATCTTCGCGATTCGAAGATCACCCATTCGGGCTTTGCCGCTCTTAAGGCAAAAGATGCGATCGTTGATTCACTTCGAGACTCCTGTGGCCGCAGGCCCAATGTGGACAGCCGGACGCCTGATCTTCAGGTCAATCTGCACCTTGTTCGCAATTACTGTACGGTCAGCCTCGATAGTTCAGGGAGCAGTCTCGACAAGAGAGGCTATCGTTTGGACAGGAAGGAGGCTCCTTTACGGGAATCGCTCGCTGCTGCCATTATTGATTTAAGCGGGTGGGACGGGGGTGTTCCCCTGGTTGATCCCATGTGCGGTTCAGGTACGATTCCTGTTGAAGCTGCGTTGAAGGCTTCCCGGCGAGCCCCTGGTCTCACGAGAGCCGACTTCGGCTTTCAGCGATGGAAGTCTTTTGATCCGGAAGCCTGGAGTGCGGTCCTGAAGGAAGCGCAGGAGCAGGTGTGCGAGACATTGGCGGTGCAGATACTCGGTTCGGATCTGTCAGTTACTGCTTTGGAAGTAGCCCGAAGAAACGTCGATCGTGCGGGAGTCGGCAATCTTGTGTCATTCTCCCGGGCTGGCATCGGAGAGGGTGTTCCCCCTGTTTCTCCCGGGATACTTTTGTGTAACCCCCCGTATGGAGTTCGGCTGGGAGAGGAAGAGCCACTGAAGATCTTGTATAAGAAGCTGGGTGATACCTTGAAAAAATCTTATCAAGGGTATACCGCATTTGTCCTGAGCGGTAATCCGCAACTGGCCTCTTGTATCGGACTTAAACCATCCCGTCGTATTGTGTTGTTTAATGGTCCGATAGAGTGCCGTTTGCTTAAGTATGAAATATATTGAGCACTGTTGTCGTAAGCAATGGCTTCGCACCGCCATGGTGGGAAAATTGAAGATATGATCCAATGGCATAATTGCGAAAATTCCCCTGGAAATTTCTGGTGCGGTGAATTCGGCCTTTCTTGCCAGCGAACAGCCCATGCTTTCTCACAAAAACTGTTCTATTATAGAAATATGTTCTGAAAATTAACATTGCAGTCCATGCTGTCTGCCGGCGCCGCAGAAGTTGGTGGGATTGGAAACCGTAAAAAAGGCCCCTAAAATATATGTCAATCGTCCTCACGTCCCTTTCTTGAGCAGCAGTGAAAACTGTTTGTTCTTGGCACCTAAATTGCTTTAAAACAAAACAATGTTTTGATTGGTTCGGCAGGCTTGGTGTCCTATTGTCTCGTATGGTTCCTAACTATTGGTCCTCGTGCTGTCTGCCGAATGTGAAATCGCCGGGAAACTATTACAGGGAAAGGAGGCTCAGCGAGAAGAGGTTCAACGAAGCACTGTGGCTGGTTTGTTTTGGTTTTCACGTAACGAATGATGTTGTGGCGTAATTTAATTTTTTGAGGGAGGAAAAAAGATGACGTTAGCACTTCTAATTTTGATCAGCATGATGTGGATTCCGGTAGGTATGTTTTTCCTTGGTGCCGGTGAAGTGAAGAGCACTGGCTTCGTGACCGCAGTAGTTGGTGTTATCGTTATTGTCGGGGCAACAATCCAATGCCTCGTTGGTGGTCCCGGCTTTACCGGCGATGCTTTCGGTGCCGCTCCGCTCTACGTTTTTGGTATCCTCTATCTGCAAGTTGCACACGTTCTGCTGGCAGGTGTGGAAGATTTACGTACCCTTGGTAATGGTGCTTTGGTTGTTGCAATCGTTTGCGCCATCTATACGTTCCTCTATGCTACCGGCGGAGCCATCAAGCCTGATGGGACAACGATGATCGCCAAAGTTCCCTACCTGGCCTTCATGTTCGGAACTTTTACCGTGCTGTGTCTGTCCGTTGTAGGACAAGCCTATGGCAAAATCGGCGCAAAACTTCCGGCGTGGTTGCTTATTATTCTGAGCTTCACATGTTTGATAGCTCCGGCTATCGGCCTTATGGCATATGGCAAGCTGCCCTTCTAAATTGAGCTGCTGTCAACAGAAATAGAAAATCGCCTGCCCCGAAATCGGGGCGGGCGATTTTTATTTTCTGTAAAGAGATTTGGTTGTCCTACTGGGTGTTTATAGTTTTAATGAGAGATATGGTTTGCATTTTGAAGGGCTCCTGATACAATTCGAAACACCTAAAGTAGGCAACTTCACAATCCCATGATTAAAGGAGTAGACCATGCCGAAGTACGTTATCGAAAGAGAAATTCCGGGTGCGGGGAATATTGGTCCGGAGGATATGCAGGGGATTTCCCAAAAGTCCTGTAGCGTTCTCAAGGAGCTTGGCCCCGAGGTCCAGTGGGTGCAGAGTTATGTGACGGAAGATAAAATTTATTGTGTCTACATTGCCCCGAACAAAGAAATGGTGCTGGAGCACGCAAAGCGTGGCGGTTTCCCGGCAAATAGTGTTGCCGAAGTGAAGCGGATGATCGATCCTACGACAGCTGAATAGTTCTAGGAAAAAATACTATAATCCCATGTTGTCACATGGTTGAAGACTTCTTAAAAGGGTCTGTACCTATTGCGTGCAGGCCCTTTTTCGTGATGGCGGTGCAATTTTCCCTTCTCTATTGACAAAGTGGTGCTAGTTAGGCTAGCTTTTACTAGGGTTGTGGAGATGGCGTCATTTCCAGTAACCCTTTATTTTTGCGAATTGTTGTCGTTGTGGGTTTTATCTAGAATTTTAATGAATCCGGAACCGGGTGCTTTTCTGCCGTGCCTGGTTGTTGGAGAGTTTTCTTCAACGTGAAGCGTTGTCGGGGTTGTTTGGAGAAATAATGCGTGGACCGGAACATGGGGCGGATAGCCTTAGAGAAGTAAGAATTACGCGAAACTATACGAAGTATGCCGAAGGTTCGGTATTGGTGGAATTCGGCAATACCAAAGTAATCTGTACAGCATCCGTTGAAGATGGTGTCCCTTCTTTTTTGCGGGGGAAAGGGTCCGGGTGGTTGACGGCGGAATATTCCATGCTGCCTCGAGCTACGCAAACTCGTTCTTCTCGGGAGTCTTCCCGGGGGAAAGTGGGTGGTCGTACCCATGAGATTCAGCGTCTCATCGGGCGTTCGTTGCGAGCGGTGACGGATTTGTCGCTGCTTGGCGAACGGACAATCTTTATCGACTGTGATGTGATCCAGGCCGATGGCGGGACTCGTACGGCCTCTATTACCGGTGCTTACGTTGCGTTGGCAGATGCTGTACAGAAACTCTGTTCCGCGAAGGTGCTGCCGCGCAGCCCTCTACTTGAAGCGGTTGCCGCGGTGAGTGTCGGTATCGTGGATGGTATGGTTCTGCTCGATCTGGATTATGCGGAGGATTCGTCGGCCGAAGTGGATATGAATTTTGTCATGACTTCTTCTGATCGATTTGTCGAGGTTCAGGGTACGGCGGAAACGAAGCCATTCGGCATTGCGGAGATGGATGCAATGCGCTCATTTGCCGTGTCGGGGATTCGGCGCCTGTTTGAAATTCAGGCAGAGGCTTTGCAGTCGTGAAAGAATTGCTGGTGGCAACGGGAAATAAGGGTAAATTGTACGAAATAAGGCAACTGCTTGCCGGTGACGTTGATCGGGTGTATTGCCTGGCTGATTTTCCGGATTTGCCCGAAGTCGTAGAAGATGGCCTGACCTTTGAGGAGAATGCCCGCAAAAAGGCCTTTAGTGCAGTTCGCGCAACGGGCCTTCCGGCCATGGCTGATGATTCCGGCCTGGTGGTCGATGTCTTGGGTGGCCGTCCCGGTGTTCACTCGGCAAGGTATGCGGGCATCGGGGCCAGTGACGCGGACAATAATCGTCAGCTTCTCCAGGACCTTGCGGAATTTTCGGGTCAGGAGAGAGCGGCTTTCTTTTCCTGTGCCATTGCTCTTTGTTTTCCTGATGGCGCCTGCAGGACTTTTTGTGGTACATTACACGGGATGTTGCTCAGTTCTCCCCGAGGGACTGAGGGTTTTGGCTATGACCCGCTTTTTCTTGTCCCGGAGTACGGTAAGACCCTTGCCGAACTCGACCTGGTAATCAAAAACAAAATCAGTCACCGGGGGCAGGCCATGGAGGAGTTGAGAAAATTTCTTTGCGGTCGCAGAAAGTGATAAAAAAAGCTTGCGCGACTCGTTTTTCCGTGGTATACATATGCTCTTTTTTGTCGGGGTGTAGCGCAGCCTGGCTAGCGCACCTGCCTTGGGAGCAGGGGGCCGGAGGTTCGAATCCTCTCACCCCGACCAAATTTTGCGCCTGTAGCTCAGTTGGATAGAGCAACGGACTTCTAATCCGTAGGTCAGAGGTTCGAATCCTCTCAGGCGTGCCAATTTTATACTTTTATGGTGGCTGTGGTGAAGCGGTTAACACAAACGACTGTGACTCGTTCATTCGTGGGTTCGAATCCCATCAGCCACCCCATTTAACATAAGCCCCGTTGTCACGGGGCTTATTCATATTCACAAAATGAATTGCGAGAGTGGCGGAACTGGCAGACGCACTGGACTTAGGATCCAGCGCCGCAAGGCTTAGGGGTTCAACTCCCCTCTCTCGCACCAATTTATCAGAGCAGCCGCGGAAAAATCCCCCCTTACCACCGATTCCAATTAGAATGTTCTTCTAAGACTTCGAATAGCGAAACTGAGAGAGGTAAATCCATGCTTGTCAATGTCGAGAATCTTAGCCCGGTCAAAAAGAAAATTTCCTTCGAAATTCCTTCAGAGCGCGTTTCCAAAGAAATCGAGAAGGTGTATGAAGAGATCAAGAAAACTGTTTCGATCAAGGGTTTTAGAAAAGGCAAAGTTCCCAGAGCCATTATAGAGAAACATTATAGTGAGAGAATGGAAGCGGACGCCTTAAAGAACCTCATTAACGATACGTATTTCAAGGCGCTGATAGAAAATAAATTAATGCCTGTATCACAACCGGAGTTCGAAACTGATCCGTTGAAAACTGGCGAACCTTTCAAATATGCGGCGATCATCGAGACCGCTCCGGAAATTGATTTGAAAGAGTACAAGGGTGTTCAAGTTGAAAAGCGGATTTTGGTTGCCGATGAAAAAGTTGTCGACTCGAGACTTGTGGAGCTTCAGGAGGGGATGGCCCAGCTAAAGGTCGTTGAGGAACCCCGTCCGGCGGTTGATGGCGACTTTGTTTCCATAGACTTTAAAGGTTTCCTGGACGGCGTGCCTTTTGACAGAGGTGAAGCTCAGGATTATCTCCTTCAGTTGGGATCCAAAAGCTTTATCCCGGGTTTTGAAGAACAAGTTATCGGGATGTCTCCCGGAGATTTTCGGGAGATTAAAGTTGCCTTCCCAGCGGACTATGGAAATGCCGAGTTGGCGGGTAAGGATGCTACCTTTGAGGTGAAGCTGAAGGAGATCAAAGCCAAGGAGCTTCCTCCTCTTGATGATGAATTCGCAAAGCAGTTCGGTACTTTTGATGGCCTGAGTGAACTGAAGGCCCGGATTTCTGAAGTTTATGAAAAAGAAGAAGCCCAGAAAATTGAAAACGAATTGCGTGACAATATTGTCAAGGCCTTGATCGAAAATCATGAATTTGAAGTCCCCGAGGCCATGGTTGAAAAACAGCTCAATGTTCTGATCGAGAATATGAAGAGCAATCTTGCCGGCCAAAACATGTCTTTTGAACAGCTCGGGACCAGTGAAGAGAAAATCAGAGAGCAGTCGCGAAGTGTTGCGGTTAATCAGGTGAAAGGTTCTTTGCTTCTTGCGGCCATTGCCGAAAAGGAAAATATAACGGTCGAAGATGCTGCAATCGAAGAGAAGATTCGCGACATTGCCGCCCAGGCTAACAAGGATTTTGAGGTGATCTTTGGCATTTACCAGTCAAATCCCTATGCAAAAGATACACTTGTCATGCAGATGAGAGAAGACAAGGCTATCGATTTCCTTTTGAGCCAGGCAAATGTAACAGAGGTAGAGAAGTAGTTTGGATAGATTTTTTCTTGTCGGCATTACTGATAGGCACACGTTACGGGAGGCGGTATGCTGGTACCAATAGTAGTCGAGCAGAGTGGAAGGGGCGAGCGGTCGTATGATATTTATTCCAGGCTGCTGAAGGACAGGATCATCTTCCTTGGTGGCGCCATTGACGATCAAATCGCTAACCTTATCATTGCCCAACTCCTTTTCCTGGAGGCCGAGGATCCGGATAAGGATATACACCTCTATATAAATTCTCCTGGCGGTGTGGTTACATCAGGAATGGCAATTTATGATACAATTCAATATATAAAAGCACCGGTTTCGACCATATGTGTCGGCCAGGCTGCGTCAATGGCTGCGTTGCTACTTGCCGCTGGCGAAAAGGGTAAGCGTTACAGCCTGAAAAATTCGAGAATAATGATCCATCAACCGCTGGGCGGCTTTCAGGGACAGGCGACAGATATTCATATTCATGCACAGGAAATCCTGCGCATGAAGGAGACGCTGAGTAAGTTGTTGGCCGATCACTCCGGCCAGCCCTTGGATAAGGTGGCAAATGACACCGAGCGTGATTACTTTATGTCTGGAGAAGATGCAAAAAGTTATGGTATTATAGATGAAATTATCTCAAGGAATACCGTAGCGGGAGGTTCAAAATGAACAGACGAGATGACAGATCGAATAATCTGACATGCTCGTTCTGCGGTAAAAGTCAGGACGAGGTGAAGAAGCTCATTGCCGGTCCTACGGTGTATATTTGTGACGAGTGCATAGAATTGTGCAACGACATAATTGCCGAAGAGACCAAACTGGAAGAGGCGATGGGGCCGGATATCAAGAAGCTTCCCAAGCCCTTGGAGATCAAGGAAGTTCTTGATGAGTATGTGATCGGCCAGGAGCGTGCCAAAAAAATTCTCGCCGTAGCCGTTTACAATCACTATAAGAGAATTGAGATGGTGAAAAAACCGGGTGATGTTGAGATGCAGAAAAGCAACATCCTGCTGCTCGGTCCCACCGGTTCAGGAAAAACCCTCTTGGCTCAAACTCTCGCGAGGATTCTGAAAGTTCCCTTCGCTATGGCAGACGCAACAAACCTGACTGAAGCCGGCTATGTCGGTGAGGATGTTGAGAACATAATCCTGAATCTTCTGCAAGCTGCCGATTATGATGTGGAGAAAGCCCAAAAGGGTATTATCTATATAGATGAAATTGACAAGATTGCACGGAAATCGGATTCTCCCTCTATTACCAGGGATGTTTCCGGTGAAGGTGTGCAACAGGCACTATTGAAAATAATTGAAGGTACGATAGCCAGCGTTCCTCCGAAGGGCGGCAGAAAACATCCTCAGCAGGAATTTCTCAAAGTTGATACCACGGAAATTCTCTTTATCTGTGGTGGAGCGTTTTCCGGTCTCGACAATGTGATCCAGCAACGAATCGGCGTAAAAACGCTTGGATTTGGTGCTGATGTCAAGAAGAAGGTGGAAAAAAGAGCTGGCGAGCTTCTTTCTGAAGCCACCCCGGAAGATTTGCTCAGATTTGGTTTTATTCCGGAATTTATCGGACGGCTTCCGGTTCTTGCCACCCTCAGTGAACTTGATGAGGAGGCAATGGTTCAGATCCTCAAGGAGCCGAAAAATGCTCTTGTGAAGCAGTACCAGAAGCTGTTTGATCTTGAACATGTGAAGCTCAAGTTTACCGATGGTTCCCTCGTTGCCATTGCGAAAGAGGCGCTCAAGCGTAAGACCGGAGCTCGCGGACTTCGTTCGATACTTGAAAATGCCATGCTTGACGTGATGTATGATATTCCTTCACAAAGCCTTGTCAAGGAAGTGGTGATCCATGAGGATGTTATTTACAATAAGGAAAAACCGATAATCGTTTACGAGAATGTTGCGGAATCTGCCTGATGGCGGGAGCTGAAGAAGGCACTATCTTTGGATAAGGAAAAGAGGGAATCTCGTCAGATTCCCTCTTTTCGTCGTACATAGCTTTTTGTGTAGCCACGACCGGTCGCAATTTTTGGTCTCTCTCAATCATTTAACTTTCCGGCTCAAGCATTGAAAAGAATTTCAGTTATTCGTTATTTATATCAGCATGGTAAAAACGCTTGACACTCAAGGTGTCCCTTGCTATAACTAGGCTTCTTTTTTTTGCAGTGTTTCTTTCCAGTGGATCGGGAGGTATCTAGTGACGAAAGCTGAATTGATTAGTGCGATTGCAACAGATGCGGAACTGACCAAGGTCGATGCGGAAAAAGCTCTCAAAGGCCTGATTGGTGCGGTCACCGAATGCTTGAAAAAAGGTGACAAGCTCAGTCTGGTCGGTTTTGGTACTTTCAGTACGGTAGAGCGAGCCGCACGGAAAGGCCAGAATCCTCAAACTGGTAAAAAAATTGCCATTCCAGCTTCCGTTTCTCCCAAGTTTAAGCCTGGAAAGGGTTTGAAGGATGCTGTTAACGCCAAGAAGAAAAAATAGTTAATTGCCCCTGTCTGTGGCAGTTTTTGATTGATTTTTTACGGTTAAATCAGGTAAGTTAGGGGTCGTAGTTAAGTCGGTTATAACGCCGGCCTGTCACGCCGGAGGCCGCGGGTTCGAGTCCCGTCGACCCCGCCATTTAAAACATACGGGCGAATAGCTCAGCTGGGAGAGCGCCAGCCTTACAAGCTGGATGTCACAGGTTCGATCCCTGTTTCGCCCACCATTTTTCATGGTTGTATCTAAGTAGTAGTCAGAAAGTAGTTTTTGCGGGGTCGTAGTTAAGTCGGTTATAACGCCGGCCTGTCACGCCGGAGGCCGCGGGTTCGAGTCCCGTCGACCCCGCCAGTTTTTCAAAAGGTCATGCAATTGCATGGCCTTTTTTTGTTGTTGGACCCTGCCTTCATTCCTGTTTGAGACTTTCCCTTTCCCTTGACTTGCACGGGGAAAAAACTTATTCTGCATCTATCCAAGCAAATATATTAAGTTTTCTTCTGTTTTACTGTTTGAGTCGGCAGGTACTTTTTTCTTTATATTGCCCGTTTTATGTGGGTAGCAAGGTTGTGTCGCGTGAAAGTTTTTGTAGTAATTCCAACGTATAACGAATGTGATAACATTATCAAAATCATTCCGGAAGTGC